>NZ_JBHNMF010000328.1:0-3735 GCF_048562965.1 Thiolapillus sp.
GCGCCGGTTTCTGCGAGCACCAGGGTGGCCATGCCGGAAAACAACAGGACAGTCATGAGCATGAGGGCAGGACGCATCACCCCGCAGAGGTAGGAGAATCTGGTGTGCTTCATCGTTTTCAACCTGCCGGGGACAAATCAGGATTCAGCGGCAGCCCCTGCATGCCCATAATCATGTGATCCAGACCATAGAACACCGCCAGCATGATGATGATGGCAATTGCAACGGCAACCAGACGACCACCCACCCCCAGTGTATTCTGCTCTTCCATACCTGCTCCCGCCTCAACCATGATGAACCGTGACGCCACCGGAATAAATCAGCAGCCAGTAGAAAAACCCAAGCAACGCGATCAGGGTGCCAATGAACAGTTTTTTCCCCCAGCCGGCATCTGCTTTCGTCGATGGGGATTCCACTTTATCCGGGTGTTCGGCCATGCCTGTTCTCCTGACGGTGCCCTGGATCCACAGATTCAGGTGACTTGTTGAATAGGCGACCACGCTGCGCCTCCCGGTGTATTTAGCAATAACCACGCCAATAGCGCATGAATTTGAATAACCCCTTGAAAAATACGGCAGAGAAGACGGAGCCATCCCGCTTTCCGGGTGATTTCCCTCCTGTTTTTATTTCTTTCTTGAACAAAGCATTCACTCACGGAAACGGACTGAACCAAATCCTTCAACGGCAGCACCATGATCCTTCTCCCCCCAGTACTGACTGCAGCCCGGCAGACATTGCACAATTCATCTCATCCAAAACCGTATTGGGCCCAATATTGAACAATGTGTTCAATGACGCTGTTACCCTCCCCGCCCTGGCCCTCATACAGCAGCGGTTTTTCAATCCTGTTGATGGCATGAAAACTGCATAATCAACAGTTCAAACATCTCACAGGAAAGGCAGCCCCCCCGGAACATGACAACCTACAAAGAAACTGTGGACACCTTGTGCCAGCTCCTGCAGAGCGGTGATGAAGCCGACCGCTGTTACGCCGCCCGCACCCTGGGGTTGCTCAAAGACACGGCTTCAGTCGAAACCCTGATTGAACGCCTAAAGGACGAAGACCTGGATGTGGCTATCGATGCCGCTGAAGCGTTAGGGAACATTGGCTCATCCGAAGCGATTCCCGCGCTGATCGAATCCCTGGAAAACGACCCCAGCGGTGAAGTCTGTACCATGATTGCCACCGCCCTGGGCCGAATCGGCGCTGCAGAAGCTGTCGACCCCCTGCTGAAAATCTGTCTGGAGCGTCCCGAGGATATGGAATGGGACGACGACTGGGACACCTGGTGGGACGTACAAAAAGCCGCAGTCACTGCCCTGGGCAGTCTGCGCGCCGAAAAGGCTGTCGATAGCCTGGCAGCCCTGATCGATGATGAAACCCAGCAGGATATGGAACCCACTTTGCTGAACACGCTCATCCGCATCTCCGATACTGGCGAATCCCTCGTCATTGGGCGTCTGCAGAATCAGGACAGTCTGCCCATTCATCGCCGCCGCGCCGCTCATGCACTGGCGCTGTCCTCATCCGGCAACGCCACCAGGGCTCTGGGCAGAGCATTGACGGATCCTGCACCGGACGTGCGCGCCGAGGCTGCTTTGTCCCTGGCCAGACAGAATGCCACCTCCTACCTCAGTGCACTGACCCTGCTGCTGCGCGATCCGGATGGTGAAGTGCGCCATGCCGCAATCAAAGCCATCACGGAACTGGCCCGGAACAGCGGCAGAACCCCCGAAATGGAAGACGTTTTCCAGACCATGCTTACCGATCCGGATCCCGGGGTGCGCGCCATTCTCTACAATGTGCTGTTGCCTGTCGTTGGGAGTAGCGCCCTTTCCGAACAGAATTTCCAGGCCATGCTCGCCTGCACCTCCGACAGCCATGCAGAAGCAGCCTCTGCCGCCTGCGCACTTCTGGGCGCCAACGGGAACCCCGGCGCCCTGGACAAGCTGTTGCAGATTGCTGCGGACAGCAGTGCGCACCCCATGGTGCGCCGGGAAGCGGCCACAGCCATCGGGAAACTGGGCCGGATCGATTCCCGCGTACTCGACACCCTGGAACAGGCCATCACCGACCAGCAGCAGGTGGTGAGACTCGCTGCACTGGCCGCACTCATGGAACTGGAAAAAACCGGTCAGGTCACCCCGGAAGAGCAGGAGCAGGAGGACGGAACCACGCCTCTGCCGCATCCCCTGGACATCATACTGGGCGCATTGCAGGGTGAAATCACCATTCCCCAGCCTGCCACCCCACCGGTCGAAGTAACGCTGGACACACAGGTAGATAACCCGGAAGCGGACCAGGAATCAAGAGCAGCAGAAAACGAAGAGGCGGTAGAAAACGCCGCTCCCGAACTCGAATTGCCGGAAACCCCTGCGGAAATCGTCGCTGAAGGCGATGTTGCCCCTGCCATGTCCACCCTGGATGCCATCGCCATGGCAAACGTGGAAACCATGATGAAAACCGGCCACCCGGAAAAGGAGATCCAGGACGAAATCACCCAGGAATATCTGGAGATTGTCGAGGACAACAAGGAACTCATGCAGCGCATGCGTTCCAACCGTAAAATCGACGCCCAAGAGGACATCCGCCGTCTCGCCGCCCATATTCTGGCGGAGACCGACCGGGCGGAAGTGCTGCAAACCCTCATTCAGGCGCTCAATGACGATGCTGCCATCGTGCGCCGCGAAGCTGCCGCCTCCATCGGCCTGCTGGCTCAGCGCAATCCGCAAATGGAAGCACTGTCAGATGCCGTGGGTACGTTGATCACCCAGTTGGCCATTGGTGATCTGGATCAGAAGATCACAAGCGCCAGAGCACTCAGCCATATCGGCAACCGCACGGCCCTGATACCACTGACCGAAGCGCTCACCGCGCCGGAGTTCACCCTCCGCGTGGCGGCTATCGAAGCCCTGGTTCATTTATCCCTGAACAGCCAGGACCCGGCGAAAGCAGATCATATGGTGGTGCGCGATGTTCCTCCTCTGAGCATTGCCCGCAAACTCATGGAACGCCTGGAAGACAAAGAGATGGCCGTGCGTGTCGCTGCTGCCAGGGGGCTGGCAGAAATTCTGCAGCCGCTGCAGGAAGAATCATTTACCCGTAAGGCGGTCGAAAAGATCATTGATGGCGTTACCCTGGGTACCGGCGAAGAAGCAAGGCTGATCGGTCGCGCCCTGCGCCGGTTCGATACCGATCTTGCCAACAGTATTCTGCTGGCAAACCTCAAACAGGCTGATGACAGCGTCAAGCGCAGCGTATTTATCGAAATGATAGAAGAACTGCTGACTGAACGGGACAACCCCGAACAGGCAGCCTAAGGAGCTTCTGAACAAGCCATAAATGGATGACTTGCTCGAGATTCCCCAACAATCAAGGAGACAACTCTATGAAAAAGACACTCATCACCCTCAGTATCGCCGGCCTTTGCGCCCTGCCTTTGGCAACTCAGGCGGGCACCTACAAGGAAACCAGCGTGTCCAATGGCGGCACCATCAGCGGCACGATCAATTTCAAGGGCAAGGACCTGCCGCCAAAGACCTATACCATCTCCAAGGACAATGACGTCTGCGGCACGGGTGAGCGCAAGATCGATTTCGTGCGCGTCAAAGACGGCCATCTGCTGGACACCATCGTGTACCTGGAAAAGGTCAAGGAAGGCAAACCCTTTCCCGCCGACGTGGGCGACGTGGGCGACGTGGGCGACGTGGGCGACGTGGGCGACGTGGGCGACG
>NZ_JBHNMF010000329.1:0-3727 GCF_048562965.1 Thiolapillus sp.
CTTGATTATTACCTGTCGTTTCAAAAGGCCCCCAATGCCATCTATCGCATCGACACCCAGGCGGATGACAATGGCGATTTCAGTCAGGCGCCCAACATTACCAGCATCACCTTCAGCGATGCAGTCTTGTGGGACGACGATACGCAAATGACCGTAACCGTCGGTGTCGGCGATGCCCAGGGCTGGGACAACATTCAAAGCGTGCTGCTGACGGTGCTGGTGGACGGCATGGAAGACACCTACTGGCCCATGGGACGCGAACCCCTCGCTTTTCCCACGGGAGACCCCGGTTCCACCTGGTTGTACGATGACGGGACCCATGGTGACCAGACAGCTGGTGACGGTGTATTCACTTTCGATGCCATCGCCACCCGCAAGGGCGACAGGGATCCCAACGGTTTCAACACCTGGTATGCCCACTACAGCCTGCCCAATGACGTGGGCATCCGCATCATCGCACAAGACAAGGACGGCAATTCCACCATTGCGGATACCCGCCTCACCATTGCGGCCTGTGATGATACCGGTAAAACTTACAGCAGCAACATCACAGGCAGGGTCTTTGCCTGCACATCGCAGAACGTGCGCTTCCTGACAGGGGCAACGGTCACTGCAGGCACCGAGATGCACCTCAAATCACAGACGGTCAGCTTTCAGAACGATACACGGGTGGAGGAAGGCGCCGTATTGAGTGTCAGCACGGAATGAGCGGGGCAGTCGCTATGAGGTAAAAAGCCCATGGAAGGGCTTTTACGACATCCTCCGGTGGGGGAAAGCCGTGCAGGCTGGGTCAGCCCAGAAATGCGGCAATGCGCTCCACACCCAGTTTCAGCCGGCTCAGGTCTGTCGTATAGGCAAAGCGCACGAACTTTTCTGCCCGATAACTGCCGAAATCACGCCCCGGCGTGATCGCTACTGCTGCCCTGTCGAGCAACTGGCGGGCGAAATCGAAGCTGTCCCCGGAAAAGGCGCTGACATCCGCGTAGAGATAGAAGGCCCCTTCGGGCTTTCCCTGGATGCGGAAACCAAGGTTTACCAAGGCATCATAGAGATAGTCCCTGCGTTCCTGAAACACTTCCCGGCGTTCTTCCAGCACACTCAGGGTCGCAGGTTGGAAAGCTGCCAGGGCAGCATGCTGTGCCACGGTGGGTGCCGCAAGAAAGATATTCTGCGCCAGACGATCCAGGGCTGGCACATATTCCTCCGGAGCGACGATCCATCCCAGACGCCAGCCCGTCATACCAAAAAACTTGGAAAAGCTGTTCACCACGAAAAGATTGTCCTGCCCCAGTTTCAGCGCGGTTTCCACGGGCCGGTCATACACCAGTCCCTGATAAATCTCGTCGACAATGAGCATACCGTCGGGCGCACGCACTGCATCGTACAGGAAGCGCAACTGCTGCAGACTGAGCAGGCGACCAGTGGGATTGGCCGGCGTAGCCACCATCAGGGCCCGCGTGCTCCTGTCCCAGTGACGGATCACCTGATCATTGGCCAGGGCAAAATCCTGTGACGCCTTCACGCCAAGAGAAACAGCCTCACCACCAAACATACGAACCATATGGCGGTTGCAGGGATAACCGGGATCGGCCATCAGCACCTTTTCTCCGGGATTGATCAGCACCCCCAGGATCAGCTGCAGCGCACCGGAAGCGCCGGGCGTTACGACGATCCGGGACGCATCCACCTGCACACCGAAGCGGGACAGATAATAGTCGGCAATGGCCTGGCGCAACGCAGGCAGGCCCAGTGCAGGTGTATAGTGGGTCAGCCCCTGCTGCAGGGAGCGGATGCCCGCCTCAATGACGGGCCGGGGGCTGGAAAAATCAGGCTCTCCCACTTCCATGTGCACTACATCCAGGCCCCTGGCGTCCATTTCCCGGGCCTTTGCCAGAATGTCCATCACATGAAAGGGCGCAATGCCTGCCATGCGATGAGCCAGCACCGGCTTATTTCCAGGCATACCGGTGAATGTCCTGGAGTGCGTCGAGATCCACCTGATCCCTGATCAGCCCCGGGCCATTCAACACCCGGCAGGGCTGTTCATTCGTGCCCAGTTGATCGACAACCACTGTCGCACCGCTGAAATCCTGGTCACGGGTATAGTCGTTCACCGTCACCAGCAACGAGCGAATACCCGAACCCAGTACAGATTTCACGCCGTTGTCGGAATCCTCGAAAGCCATGCAGTTCTCCGGCGGCAGTTCCAGCTGCTCCATCGCCCAGACAAAAATGTCCGGCGCGGGCTTCTTGGCGGGCACGATATCGCCAGCAGCGACGACCTCGAACCAGTCCTCGGCATCTTCCGCCAGGCTATTGGTCAGCAACGCTGTCACATTGGCCGGCGTGGTGGTGGTGGCGATAGCCAGCCGCATTCCGGCATCCCTGGCTTCACGCAGGAGACGCTCCACACCCGGGCGCAAAGGCAGTCCGGGATCGACCATCAGAGACTTGTAATGCTCGGTCTTGGATGCATGCAGGTCTGCAACGAAGCTGTCGAGTTCTCCAGGCGGCGAGAAATCGGGCATGAAATGTTTCAGGTAGTACTTGATGCGTTCCTTGCCACCTGTCACCGTGAGCAGCTGCCCATAAATATCCACGGTCCAGTCCCAGTCCAGTCCTGCGTCGGCAAAAGCCTGGTTGAAGGCAACGCGATGCCCGTCACGCTCCGTATCCGCCAGGGTACCGTCCACATCAAATATCAGGGCTTTCAGTTCAGCCATAATTGTTCCTGCAGTATCCGTTAAAAAAACAAGGCTGGAAAGAATACGCAATATTGACGGCAACAGAAAGTGCTATAACCCTTTTTCAGGTCCGGAAAAACCCTGGTTCCCTGTCTGATGCGGTTGAGGCCTTGGGTTTGGGTGGCTGGTAGAGGGGATAGAGCACACTTTCCTCGGTTTCGATCCGTTTGACCAGCACCTTGCCGATGGCATCCAGGTCTGCCCCAAACTGCTTCCTGCGCTGCTCATCCCACTCATCGAGGATGTAGTGGCTGAGAAACCGGGTCACCGTTCTGTTGATACCGTGCATTTCAGACCGGAAACCCTGGGTCAGCGCTGCGCTTTCTGGATCATCGGCCAGGGTATGCTTCAGATAGATGTAGAGCTTGACGTTTTCCTTGAGAAGGTGCTCCCTGAGGAGCGTACCGAAATCCCTGAGCAGGAGGGGCAGCTGCGTAAACCTCTCTGCGGCATACTCCTGGCCTATTTCTGTAAACAGTTTCAGCAACTGTTTGTGATCATCCAGAAGCTCGGGCACCAGCTCTCTGTGATAGTAGATTTGTGTACCAGGCGCCCTGCCCTTTCTCTGCCCCCCTGCCAGCTGTTTCTTTCGCCGGAAAAAACCGAACATACTGTATTTACCCCCCTTTTATGGAATCTTCCGAAAGAAGTTTCCTGTAGTCCTGCCCCCCTGGCACGGTGAAAAATGATACTGCAGATTATCAGGGAGAATGGGCTCTGTACAGTGCATGAGCACCAGTTCCGCCGCAGCATCCCCCGGGAAGGATGCATTGATCAAATTTGTGAACATGCTACAGAATAAAGGCTCTTCGACGTTTCATATGGATTTCAGTATGGAACCCGCCGGGCTGGCAATCATGTAGATCATAGTTAGTTACCGTCTATAAATAGCTATCTTTTTCGGGCAGCTCCAGATAATTAGCGCATGCCAATATACTGAATTAATTAATCACCTGCCTTGACAAGGATATTGTCGTTTGCAG
>NZ_JBHNMF010000330.1:0-3696 GCF_048562965.1 Thiolapillus sp.
TGAATGTCATTGGCAGTTCACCCCTTGGGTGAAATCATGAAAATCACTGGAACTGCAATTTTACGCGATTATCATCGGGCGAACGACTTTCAGGTGGCTGCCGAAGTCACGGATTCAGGTAACGTTCATCGGCCGGTTTGCAATACAGATGTCTTTCATTCGAGAAAACAGCGGAAAACAGTCATGCGCGTAGCCAACAGATGGATATCTCCTGAAACCAGGCAAAATAACCTGCTGCTAATATTCACAGCCCTGTTGTGGCTGATCCTGCATATACCCTCTGCGGTTGCGGCCAACATCACTGACCCCGCTGCCTGCTCCGGAACCGAAGTCGTCCTGGATGCTGACCAGACTTTCGACAACGTGGATATCACCTGCAACGGCACCGTCTCGATCACCAGCAATTCCACGGTAGCTGTCATCAACAACGCCAATGTCATCTTTCAGGCACAATGGGTTTCCCTGCAGCCTGTATTCTCGGTCGAGACCGGCAGCACCCTGAAGATCACCACAGCAGAACCCCTGGTGACAACGGCCGTCAGCGAAGCTTTGTTTGCCGGCAACCAGGAATACCGGGTGTTCGCCGCCAACGATCTGGGCATGCACTGCGCCGACCTGGACTACCAGATCTTCAGCATCCTTCCGCCTTTCAACGTCATTCACGCCCAGGTCATCAAAAAGGGTAAAAAGCCATCGCTGCTTACGCCGGGCACCGCACCGGACATATCGGTGGTCTATTCCGCCACATCCAATCCCAACGACCCCGTATTCGATCCAAACAACCCCACCATGCCTGCGGCTCTGAATCCGCCGGCCAGCAGCCTGGCCGGTACTGAGCGAGCCAGTGTATCCATCAACTCGACTTCCCAGAACGACGCGACAGCGGGCGTATTCAAGAGCAATTTCTGGAAGAAGAACCCCTTTACGGCCAACCCGTTTGGCTTCGATGGTTATGACAATATCTTCTTCGGTCTGTTGAGCCCATTGGCCGTGATTCTCGATACCGGACTGCCGGTACCCGACTCCCTGCTGTTACCCGATTGCCTGTCCACCCCGGCCACCTGCCAGTTCATGCAACAGATCATGCCGGGCATTGCGGGCATTGCGGGCAAATATCTTCTCAACGACCCCAAACCCTTCAACCGTTTCGACGAAGACGTCAATTTCTTCAGCAGTGTGCTGGCCGCACCCACGGGAAGTATCATCGAGGGTGCCAACTGGTGGTCTGCCGACGGTGTCCCCATGTTTCCCAAGGATGACGCCGGAAGGTGGAACGCTTATCCCATGATGCGCATACAGGCACTGAACAGCAGCACCGTTGTCGCTTCCACAGATATCGTTCTGCCCGTCGCCTCGGAAGCCGACTGCCAGAACTGTCACGCACTCACCCTGGACTGCGCAGATCCGGATCTGTCGCCTCTCATCAGGAGCGACAGCTGTACACAGGCGGCCGTATCCCCCACAAGGTTCAGCAAGACCGTGTTTGACGTTGCCAGCCTCGATGATCCTGCTCCCGGAGACACGCGCAACCAGCAATTGCTGAATGCCGCCAAGATCAATATCCTGCGCCTGCACGATGTCAAACACGGGGCAAAATATCCGGCAGCATGGGGAAGCTGCGACGCGAGCGCAGCACCGGAAAACGCAAACAACTGGAACGGCAACTGCCTGGCCAAACGCACCCCCATTCAGTGTTCGCAATGCCACTATTCTCCGGCACTCGACCTGGCACAACTCGGTCCCACCGACGATGTCGCAAGCCAGGTCTTCCAGAAAGCTGTCGGCACCAGCATGTCCTCCGTCATGCACAAGTTCCACAGCCAATACGGCGCACTGTTTCCGGACATGCCGCCGCCGGACGACACCACGAGAAACAAGCCGGCAGTGGATCACGGTTATCCCGATGCTGATCCGAAACAAAGCGTCAAGGAATATGTCCTGCAGGAAACCTGCTACCAGTGCCATCCGGGAAAACGCACCCAGTGCCTGCGTGGCGCCATGTTCAGTGGTGGTGTGGTCTGTCAGGATTGCCACGGTGAAATGGCCGACGTGGGACACGATTTCACATCAGGAGGCACACGCGTCCCCTGGGCCAGCGAACCGAAATGCCAGTCCTGCCATACCGGCGATGCGGGCCGTCCCAATCATCCTTCCGGCGCCATTGTCGCTGACGACGGCATCCGTTTGCTGCAGGCTTATGTGAACGATGCGAATGCTCCCATTGCTTCGCCGAATTCACGCTTTGCAGAAAATGAAAACCTGTATCGCCTGAGTGGCAACGAAAAAACCTTACAGTTCAGCCAGGGTCACAAAGGCGTCATGTGCGAAGGCTGCCATGGCAGCACCCATGCCATCTGGCCCATCGACTATCCTTTTGCCAACGACAATATTGCCGCAACCCAGTTGCAGGGCCACAAGGGCAGCATCATTCAATGCAGTACCTGCCATACCGGTGACCTGGGATTGACCCTGCAGGGTCCTCACGGCCTGCACCCGGTTGCCCCAATCAGCATGTACAGCGGTCAACCCGACACCGGCGTCGATATCACGGTATGGAACAGGGACCACAAGGATGCCGACAGAACCCTTTGCCAGAACTGCCATGGCAAGGACGGCCTGGGAACGGTGCTGTCGAGGGCAGCGGCCGACCGCACCCTGGCGTGTGACAAGCTGAATCGCAACGGCTGCCAGAATTACAACATCAATGGTAAGAACAGAAAACTGCTGTTTGTGGACAAAGGCACCGAAATAAGCTGTGACCTGTGCCACTCGAACAAGATAAATGATGACTGATTGCCGATCAGCCTCAGCTTGACCGTCTCACGCCAGCGGAATGCAGGCAGCTTCAGGCTGCAGAGAGCTTCTTTGCAACCTCGATCCATTCACTTGGAAACCTGTACTGCCTGACCCAGGCCGGGATTTCGGTGAAAGGCATGGGTTTGGCAATGCCATAGCCTTGCGCACAATTGCAGCCCAGTTCCAGCAGCCGAACGCCGATTTCGGTGTTCTCCACACCTTCAGCGATCATTTCCCGCCCGAATGCCCGGGCGAGACCGATGACACCTTCGACGATGTTCAGATCATCCTGATCAGTCAGAATATCCTTGACGAATATCTGGTCGATCTTGAGTGTCTGCACCGGCAAACGGCGGATATAG
Organism: Thiolapillus sp.; assembly: GCF_048562965.1. Lineage (NCBI taxonomy): Bacteria > Pseudomonadati > Pseudomonadota > Gammaproteobacteria > Chromatiales > Sedimenticolaceae > Thiolapillus > Thiolapillus sp. The sequence continues at coordinate 3,159 of NZ_JBHNMF010000330.1, forward strand.
GTGAGCGAGGAATAACCGGTGCCGTAATCGTCGAGTGCAAAATGAACGCCGACATCCTCACATTGGTGGATGACCGCGGAAACAGCATCCAGATCGTCGATGGCGTCACTCTCGACGATCTCGAGCTCGATCAAATCGGTGCTGATATTTTCCTCATCAACCAGTTGCATCAGCTGGCTGGTAAAATCCGGATACTGTATGGTACTCGGGGACACATTGATGCCCACCACCAGATCCAGACCGTCAGCGTGCCATAACGCCGCCTGACGAATTGCCGTTCTCAACACCCACCAGTCTAGGGCGTATTGCAGCCTGTGGCCCTCGATCAGGGGAAGAAACATATTCGGCGGCAGGAGGCCCTGCTCCGGGTGCTGCCAGCGCACCAGCGCCTCGGCACCGAATATCCTGCCCCGCACCATATCCACTTTCGGTTGATAAAAGAGCTGCAATTCTTCTTTCTCTATGGCTTCGGCAATGCGGCTGATATACTCCCGCCGGGCGTGGACGCGACGATCCTGAACCGGATCGAAGAAGTAAT
>NZ_JBHNMF010000331.1:0-3671 GCF_048562965.1 Thiolapillus sp.
ACTCCTGCATTCATGCGTGGAGAAATGTAGACTGCTGGAGCAATTTCTAGCATCACAGAAGCGAGAAACCCGCGATACCGATCAGCTACATCACGTGTGATGATCACGACCAGCGCCATCGACTTCCTCCATTTTTATTACCTTCTTGATACTGTCGATCATGGAAGGAATAACCTTTTGTTTACGAAATACTGTAGCTGCTTCACGACGAACCAGACGATCTACCGTAGAACTCTCCTTTTCTGCCCTTTTTGCAGAGGTAAAGGCTATTTGCAGGGTAATTGAGTCACGATAGAGATCCGCAATATCGAGTACAAAAGATTGCCCTGAGTCCTCATGGATGAATCCAAGCTGAGGGATGGCAGCCACCGCCTGTACGGCTATTGCTGCGGCAGCTTGCACTGCGGTGGCTGCATGGTTAATAGCCTGATTTGGCAAGTCAGTTGCATCTGGATTTTGTCGATCATAGTGTCTGCCTTTCCATTCAATATCGTATTTTTCTGCCATCAGCCGGTACATGGTTTTCACTCTTGAGCCCTCAATTCCTCGTAAAGTGTCTAGATCACGATGGGGTAGCACTTCACCAAGACGCAGGGCATACATGTGCCGAGCAACACTAATACGGCGGCGTGGACTGCCCCAAAGTTCTGCCTGTCTACGGGCAATATCAGACCTATCAGGCAACAGTGGTAGTGCGGTATAGCTGCGCACGCCGTCTTTCCCAACTGCAGCTAACAAGGTGCCGTGCCGCGCCAACAATCGTAGTGCATCATGAGTAACGCTGCTACCTGGACCGAGCAAGATCATAGAAACGGCTTGATGGGGAATTTGGTCAATATGGGGCGTCAGGGAGTTTTTGCCCGACATGAAGTGGAGGCAGCCGTTCACCACACAGAGTTCGCCCCGCTCCAGCCAGACCAAACCGTGCCGGTCGGAGTGGGGGATCCGAGCAGTTTCAAGTCCAAGGCGACCTTTTAACATGGCTTTCCTCCATTCAGGCTGGTCTAATAAGCAACATGCCGTAACCAAAGGCGCGGTGGCGACCAACTCCCCGTTTCAGCAGGTGTGCGAAAGCTATCGGATCAGTTACTTTCAATTCTCCTTTGAAGAGAACATCCGGCCCTGTGATGTTTCGTGTTCGACGTTTTTCATCTGCACCCTTCTGTGTGCGTCGGAGGATGCGGGCAAGACTGAAGCCTTCCATCCTGGCATACCCTATTTGAACAGCATTGTCGGCCTGGAACTTTTTGTTCAGCCACTCCAGATAGACGGCTTCCCTTGATGGCATAGGTTCTGAACTATTTGTTCCACTTTGGGCCTTTACCTGTTCTAACCGATGTAGATAGGCATCACGCTCTCTTCCATTCTTGGTGCGAATCACTGGACGAAGCCGCGCCTCAAATCCCAGAACTTTGTCTGTTTCCCAGCTTGTTGGAAAGGGACGGAGACGCAGTTGTTTTAGCCCCAGGGCTTTTACGACTTCCTCGGGCGCATGAGTAGCGTTGGAGCGAAAAACATCCTCATCCTCGGCAGTGTAAGCCAGCAGACCTTGTTCGGCGCCCATATAGCGAAATGGAGCTGGTGCATGTTTTCCGAAAGCCACAGCAAGCAGGGCATGAAGTGCGTAACCGAGATCACCATCAGGCGACAATAGCTTTCTGCGGGTAGCCCAGGTAGTCAATGCTATCGGATCGGGACGGCAGTGCATTAGTTGCAAATCCATCATTAATCTCCCTGACAGCGTATATAACCCTGATAAACAGGTCGCCAACCACCATGAACACCGCTGAACCAGTTGCGTTCATCACAGATATCCAGTCGCTGTGCTCCTTCCATCACCCCCTCACCTTCCGGCCACTGAATTGGCAAATCTACATCTGACGGACTGGGTGATGCTGTCTGTAAGGCATGTAAAACATTATCCGCCTCTAGCCAACCGGCAAAGATGCGGGCTGTGGGCAGGCAGGGTTTTCGACCAATGAATAGTGGGCGTGCGGGTCGGTCGAGTGCTACGGCAAGGTCTTCCAGTATCGGCGATTGGCTGGCTGGTTCCAGGCGCAGGGCGACAAGCATGGATAGATCGGCATGGTAATCACGATAGCGCAAGTGTGGGCCAGCGTATGTAGGTTTACCACCACGACGTCCCTCAGGTTCGCCTCGTGTGGTCCAGACTTTATCCAAAGCACCTAGCTGGGCAGTTTGAAAGTCGGTTAATCGCCGGCTTTTTCGATCCAGACGCGCTCCAACACGAAGACGGTACTGCAGATCATTGTGCAGTTCATCCTCTTCCCGCCGCCAACCCAGGGCATTGGCAAGCAACCCGGTAATCATCGACAAGGCGGGAAATTCCCGAATGACGCCAAAATTATCGATAGTCTCTCCGCCGAACGCGACCAGCGGCGCTTCAAGGCGCATCAACAGGTGTCGTGCCATTTCAGCAACTCCCCTGATGGATGATCTCCTCACCCCACTGGGTCAGATCTTTCAGATTGACCCGCTTAGCTCCCGGCACATTGATTTCATCCAAAGACAGATAACGCCGACTTGAAGGTGCACCGTAAGCTTCATCCATTGCGGCCATTTCCTGAGTTAGGCGCTCAATCGCACGAACTCTCAGGCCCTTGTCATTCTCCTGCCTCTTTAGCGGCAGGGCGTCCTGGAAACTTGCCGCCAGACTACGTGGCTGCCAGTCACCTGCTTCTACGAGCACAAATTTCGCCCAATCAAAGGGGGCAGTAGAGCCTTTCTTGGCGCCCGGGCTAACTGTAGCGATCAGATGCAAAAGGTTGCGTACCACCTGCCCTGACAACTCACGCTTTTCGGCAGGCGTATCTGGTTCAAAACACTTTTCTCCTTTTATGCCTTCCAGATTTTCCACCAGTTGCCGAACATCGACTACAACATAGCCGTAGTAAAGGCCGGATGCCAGTTCGGTATCAAAAATACCTGCCGAACCCAACTCACCTGCCTCCTGTATCAAGTCATCAACCACAGTAAAGTAATCGTTCTCCACCTGAGCCTCATGGACGGTAAAAGCGTGAGAGACATAGATAGAAGCATCACGGCTTGCTAATACATCGGAGGTAACCATACGACCAAACAGAGCAGATTCGAGACCACTGGCATGCTTTAGGGTCTCAATATTTTTCTTTTTCTCTTTGAGAGTCTTCTTGATGGCATCCTTCAATGCTTTGCTTTCCGTATACTCTTTTGCCAAATCAACACAAAGTCTTACAAGGTAGTCAATTTCGGCTTTGCCTAGCAAGATAGCTTGGCCTGTTTTTAGTGCATCTTCTCCCTTCAACTCCTTTTTTGAAGCATCGAGTAACTTATTATTTCGTAGTGCTTCTACCGCCGCCTGGGCTAGTTCATCATTAATTCCTTTTTCAACAATATTGTCACGTATCAGTTCCAGTGTTTGCCGTGAACGTATCGCCATGGGGACACCAAGGCTGGATAGGGAAAAACGATCATCTGCGGTCCGCCAGTGGCGTTTCAGGCACTGCGATGAGATGCGCGTACGCACTGCATCCCCCATGGGCAGCCGTTTCGCCAGGCCAGCATCATCACGGTTGATAAGCGCTGCCGGATAGTTATGCAGTGTATGGATTTGAATAAAGTGAGGTAACAGGGTCATATCATGCTCCATTATATTTTTTGATCTATTTAGT
>NZ_JBHNMF010000332.1:0-3656 GCF_048562965.1 Thiolapillus sp.
CCTCCACCATGTGCTGCAGCACATCGGCAATGCCAGGACGGTTGAGGACATTGAAGCCCTGCTACCCTGGAACACGCCTGTCAAAAAAATGCAATAGGGCTGATTGTTTGGCGCTTACAAAGCATCCGTCAAGCCGTCACCCGGGTGAACGATCGTTTGCCGGACTACGCCAGGGTAGGTGCATTCGTGTTGGCGGAGCAACCTTTCCAGGCTGAAACCGGGGAGCTGACTGCCAACGGGCGGCCCAGGCGGGGCGACATACAGGCACACTATCAGCAGGCCATATCCCAACTTTACGAGAGCAAACATGAGCAGGTTCTTTGACACACTGATCAGCCGGACAGAAGAGGCACGCAACCGCTTCCTGGGTATCGAGGCCATCGGTCGCGGCATGGCCGGTGCCATCTCAACGGATACCTATATCGCTTTTCTGACCCAGGCTTATCACCACGTCAGGCACACGGCACCCCTGCTCATGGCTTGTGGCAGCCGACTGACCATGGAACAGGAATGGCTGCGCGTCGCCATTGCGGAATACATCGAGGAAGAGACGGGTCACCAGGAGTGGATTCTGAACGATATCGAGGCCTGTGGCGGTGATGCGGAGCAGGTGCGTCATGGTATGCCCCATGCCAATACCGAGCTGATGGTGGCTTATGCCTATGACAGCATCTATCGTGGTAATCCCGTGAGTTTCTTCGGTATGGTGCTGGTGCTGGAAGGCACCAGCGTGAAACTGGCGTCGACGGCGGCCCGGAAGATACAGCAGGCACTGGCGTTGCCGGATGCGGCGTTCAGCTACCTGACGTCTCACGGCGCCCTAGATGTCAGTCACATGCAGTTTTACGAAAAACTGATGAACCGCCTGGATGATGAGGCAGACCGGCAGGCAGTGATTCACATGGCAAACATGATGTATGCGCTGTATGGAGACGTATTCGACAGTCTGCCACTGGATACACAAGACTGTTGAAAAACAGGGGTTTTCGGCATGCTGTTTGCGCTACAGGGATGTGTCGCCGTTTTCAATGACGCCAAGGCATTGAAAAAGAAGGAAACTGAAAATCGCATTTTTCGGTTCCCATAGTTGGAAAAGCCGTGGATGGACTGTTTCAGCAACCTTATTGGAAGAAAGACTGGAGTGAAGACATGAAGATCAGAATATTGTTACTGGGCCTGTTGCTATGGACGGGCATGGTGGTGGCTGGAACGCCGGTGAGTCTGGAAGATATCCAGAGGGAATGGGCTGTCGCGAAATACCAGACTGCCGAAGATGATCAGGAGAAGGCATTCGAGAAACTAGTCGCCAGGGCGCGTCAGCGGGTGGAAAGCAATCCCGGGGATGCGGCGGCAAAGGTATGGCTCGCTATCGCACTCAGCACCGATGCCGGCGTCAACGGTGGCCTGGGCGCCCTTGGCAAGGTAAAGGAAGCCAGGAAATATCTGGAGGAAGCGGAAAAGATCGATCCCGATGTCTTGAACGGTTCTGTTTACACTTCCCTGGGAAGTCTCTATTACCAGGTGCCCGGCTGGCCAATCGGCTTCGGCAATGACGACAAGGCCGAGGAGTACCTGAAGAAGGCGCTGAAGCTCAATCCTGACGGCATCGATCCGAATTATTTCTATGCCGATTATCTTCTGGAAGAAGGCAAGCCAAAGCTGGCGCTGAAGTACCTGGAAAATGCCAGGGCAGCGCCTGCCAGGTCCGGCAGGCCTGTCGCTGACAGGGGACGCCACCAGGAAATCGATGCGGCTATCGCCAAAGCCAAAGACATGCTCGACTAGGAAAATACTATGGATTTCAAGAATACACGCATCCTGTTTGTTGGCGCCGCTGGGGGTATCGGCAGTTACATGGCCGAGGATCTGCTGGCTGCGGGGGCCAGGGTTTGCCTGGTAGGGCTGTTCGAGGAGGAACTGGAGCATTTGACAACGAAACTGGGTGATCTCGCCAAAGGCGCATGCAGCATTGTTGCCGACGTTACCCGGGGCGAAGACCGCGCTCGCTGCGTGCAGGTGATGCAGGAAAGTTTCGGTGGCGTGGACATGCTGATCAATCTTGCCGGCATCAATGCCTTCGCGCGATTCGAGGAACAGAGTGAAGAGAGTATCGAAAAGATCATGTCGGTCAATGCTATTGCTCCCATGCTCATGGCCCATGCGGTGCTGCCCGATATGCTGAAACAGGGTGGCGGCCAGATCGTGAATATCGGCTCGACCTTCGGCAGCATCGGTTTCTCCTGCTTTACCAGCTATTCCACCAGCAAGTTTGCCCTGCGCGGATTTTCCCAGGCATTGCGCCGTGAACTCGTAGATACCGGCGTGGGAGTAACCTATATTGCACCGCGGGGGGTGGATACCCCTCTCAATCCACCCGCAGTCTATGAAATGGCCAAGGAGGTGAAGATGAGCTTTGATCAGCCAGAGTATGTGGCCGACCAGATCCTCGATGCGATTCGCAAGGACAGGAAGGAAAAGTACATTGGTTTTCCTGAATCCCTGTTTGCCCGTGTGAATGGCGTGTTTCCGGGGCTTGTGGACAATTCCCTGAGGAAGCAGAATACAACCATGAAAAAGTATGCGGAGCAGGATGGTAACCGGTGAGGGTGTTGCTGGCGGAAGATGATCCGCTGCTGGGGGATGGCCTCAAAGCCGCATTGCTGGCGGAGGGCTATACGGTAGACTGGTTCAGGGACGGTCAGCAGAGCCTGTATGCCGCACTGGATGAAGCCTTTGATATTGTTATCCTGGACCTGGGATTGCCCGGTCTCGATGGACTGGAAGTGCTGCGGGCGCTGCGGGACAGAAAAAAAGATGTTCCCGTGCTGATTCTCACCGCAAGGGATGCGCTGGATGATCGCGTCAGGGGGCTGGATCTGGGGGCCGATGACTATCTGACCAAGCCTTTCGATCTGGATGAACTGGCGGCGCGGCGGCGCTCGCTGATCCGGCGCAGTCACGGGCGTAGTGTTACCCTGCTTGAATTTGCAGAGATCTCGCTGGATCCGGCCGCCCAGACCGTCAGCAAAGGGGGAAAGGACGTGGAGCTGACACTCAAGGAATTCAAAGTGCTGCGCTGCCTGATGGAAAATCGGGGCAGGGTAATTTCACGCCGGCGGCTGGAGGAAACCGTCTATGGCTGGGATGCCGAGATCGGCAGCAATGCTCTGGAAGTACATGTGCACAATCTCCGGAAGAAGCTCGGCCAGGGGCTGATAAAGACAGTGCGTGGCTTGGGGTATCGCATAGGCTAGCCTGCGTGGCTCAGCAGACCACTTAAAAATCATGATTTACAATTTGCATTCAATGGCTTGCGAGGATCCTGGTGTGGCTAGACTTTGTCGCCGGCATGCTATCCGGCGAAACATGCGGATTCGGTACTGATGCGTTCGATTCGCCGACAGGTACTGGCCTGGGTGCTGGGGTTTCTGGTGCTGGCCCTGCTGATCATGATGGTCGTCAGCTACCAGCGCGCTCTGCACGAGATCGAGGAAATCTTCGATGCTGAGCTGGCGCAGGCTGCAAAACTGGTCGGCAAACTGGTGCTGGCGGATATCGACAGCAAGGGGACCGTTTTCACCGTTGATTCAGACCTGAACAAAAGCGTCAGGCATAAGTATGAAAAATATGGCTCCTCAGCAGAATTTGTGGGTAGC
>NZ_JBHNMF010000333.1:0-3653 GCF_048562965.1 Thiolapillus sp.
AAATACACCTACCGCCCGGATATCCGCGACCGTGAGGCGCTGGAGCAGAACTTCCGCGAAAAATTCGAGGCGCTCAACCGCGTCAACCTCACCGATGCCGAATTTGCCCGCCTGCTGGATGGTGTTTTACCAAGAGCCCTAAAAGTTGAGTAAAACTATGTTGCGACGTGAGAGAATAGATGAAACAGGAGGACAGCTATGGCGACAGCTAAGTTACTCAGGCAATTAATTAAAACAGGAACAGAGGGGAATCACGAAGCATTTAAACGTGTTTCCGAGCAATTAATCCAAGAAGAACGCACCAAGAATCATCACCTGCTGGCCAATGATCTTGAAAGAATTTTATATGGCCGTCGAAACTCAACTGTGCCACTGCATTCCATGTTAAGCGACCGCTTACCAAAGGATAAAGAGCGGAATCTGCCACTCTTACAGATCAAAGAGCCTGTGAGGCGTTTGGAAGATGTTGTGCTGTCGGATGAAAATGCCTCACTCCTGGATGAACTGCTACAAGAACATCACCGTGCTGAAATATTACAAAGCCATGGTCTACGCCCGGCTGATAAATTGCTATTTTGCGGTCCTCCGGGATGCGGAAAAACGTTAACTGCTGAAGTGTTAGCTAGTGAGCTTGGCTTGCCGCTAGCAATAGTGCGCATAGATAGTGTGATCTCATCATTTCTGGGTGAAACAGCAGCCAATCTTCGGCAAGTCTTCGATTTTATTTCTTCTATGCCGATGGTGGTTCTATTTGATGAGTTTGATGCATTGGCCAAGGAACGTTCCGATGAGGCTGAACACGGTGAGCTAAAGCGAGTAGTAAATGCATTCTTACAAATGATTGATGCCTATGAAGGAAAGAGCATTTTAGTCGCCGCGACTAATCATGAGCGGATTCTTGATTCAGCTGTGTGGCGACGATTTGATGAAGTGCTGGTTTTTGAATCACCAAATCTGGAACAGTTACGACGTCTATTGTCAGTCAAATTGCGTGGGCTTCGACGGGAGTTCGAAATTGACGATTCACGTATCGCAAGCCTGTTCAAAGGCATGAGCCATGCAGATGTAGAACGGGTATTGCGCCGGGCCGCTAAAGACATGGTGTTGGCGGGAAAAGAATTTTTGAGTGAACGACACCTGCAAATAGCTATTCGCCGTGAGGATGCTCGAAGAGCAAGAGCCAAAAGGAAATAATCGAACATGGAAGAAACCTTTCCACATCTGCCCCTCCAGCGGGAAGCGCCGGTTAACGAGAAGCGTCCGGGAACGTACTTCCCTCCAAAGGAACCCAAAGATTCCCGTGGGCACGGGAAAGGGCTATTACAAAAACTCACAAATGCCAAAGAAGAGGCTGCCGGTGATCTGGGCGGTTTTGATGATAGAAAACTTTTCCGTTTTTCTGTGCAAAAGGGCTTCAACCCGGACGATTTGCGGAAAATCTCGACAGAGATAGAGTTTGTCAGCCAGGAGGATGAAACAGTCGTCATCGGTTTCGCCAGCGACGCGGCCCTTGCCCAGTTTGAGTCTCGCCTCGCCACAATGGCCGAAGGTGATGGTGTGACAAATAAACAGGTTATTTATGCTCTGCAGAGTATTGATGCTTGGAGTATGGAGGATCGCAAAGGCTGGGCGCTACGGAAACATGGATTGCCGGAAACGGATGAATTCCTGCTGGATATTGAGCTATGGCCTCTGGAGGACAACCACCAGGAGCGTGACCAGGAATGGACTGCATTTAAACAGTGGTTAGTTGAGAAAGGGATTGAAAAAAAGGATCACGTCAAACAACCAGGACTAACACTCTGTCGGGTTGTTTGTGATAGCAATCAGGCAGATCAGCTCCTACGGCACCGTGATGTGCGCTCTGTTGACTTGCCGCCCAGCTTCGCCCTTGAGCGTTCGCTGATTTTTAAGGGTATCCAGAATTTTCCCGAAATACCCAACCCAGAGGAAGATGCGCCTGGCATTGTGGTCCTCGATAGTGGTCTTGCAACTGGCCATCCACTACTGAAAACTGCCGTGGGTGATGCACAGAGTTTTCTGCCGGGTGAGGGGGGACATGATGAGCATGGACATGGTACACATGTTGGGGGTTTGGCCCTGTATGGAGATTTCGAACACAGCTTACGCGATGGCGCTTTTATCCCTACCCTCCGTCTGTTCAGTGGCAGGATTCTTGATAAAGACAACGAAAATACGACCGGCTTTGTCGAGAATCATATTGAAGAGGCCGTGCGCTATTTTACAACAGAGTATAACTGCCGGGTCTTCAATCTCTCGTTTGGCGATGCAAACAAACCCTACCTTGGTGCCCATCTGAAAGGGTTATCGGTAACCCTGGATAATCTCTCGCGTGAACTGGGCATTCTGTTCGTAGTATCGGCGGGTAACCATCGTATCAATGATGACTCACCAGATGGATTGGCTTGGAGGGATAACTACCCGGATTATTTGCTGGAAGAGGCTTGGAAGATTATTGAGCCTGCACCGGCACTGAATGTGCTTACAGTTGGCAGTCTCGCGCGTCACAACCAGACCTACAGCAGCCAGCGGAATCCAATGGATCCCGCCGAAGTGCCTATTGCCCAACCGAATCAGCCTTCACCGTTTACACGGGGTGGTCATTCCGTAGATGGTGCTATAAAACCAGAGCTGGTGGCGCATGGTGGCAACTGGGCCCTCAATACGCTGCCGAGACGTGCTGCGATTTTGGGCGTGACTGCTGGACTGGGCGTTGTTTCAACAAATCTTAAATTTGCAGGCGGGAATCTCTTTTCCGTTGATATAGGCACCAGCATGGCGGCGCCACAGGTTGCACACCTGGCAGCTTCTGTACTCCGTGAACATCCTGATGTCGGTGCCGATTTTTTGCGGGCAATGCTCTGTATGAACGCAGTCATGCCGAAGGCCAGTCAGGATCTGATCGATCAGAATAAGGCATTCCGAGCAATCTGTGGCTACGGGCAGGTGAGTGAGGCATCGCTTCACCGTTCTCTTGAAAATGCGGTAACCCTTATGGCAGGTGGGCCAATCGAAAACAAGCGCCACCACTTTTACGAGATCCCTGTCCCGGATGAATTCATAAGCCGCGGTAAACGGTTGAGGGAGGTCGCAGTCGCACTCGCCTACACGCCACCGGTACGTTCCACACGAATTAAATATCGCGCCACCCGTATTGATTTTCGTTTGGTCACAGCATCTGATCTGGACCATATCACCACCATGTTTAATAAGGCGACTGAAAAAGACGACTACGAGAATATCCCCGAATTGAAGGGATCCACCATAGGCCAGCAGGCACGTAGCAAGGGGACCGTTCAGGCAGATTTCTGGCGTTTCAGGCAATTTAACTCCAAATCCAAACTGCGAAAAAACCAGAAACTCTTTGTTGTCGTGACTCGGAACGATTTCCCCTGGGGAGAGAGCTTGTGCGACAGCGAAGAAGAGTATGCGCTGGTGGTCAGCTTGCGTGACCGGGAGAACGAAAAGGCGCGCTTGTATTCCCAGATCAAGGCGCAGATTGAAACGAGATTGCCGGTGAGGGTCAAGGTGTGACAAATGTACAGATCAAATCTGGCTGGAAGATGGTTAAGTTCGGCTCGGCATGGCGGTTCCTACGGATGTTCAAAGGCCCAGTTGTCAGCCAGAAGCTC
>NZ_JBHNMF010000334.1:0-3618 GCF_048562965.1 Thiolapillus sp.
TTGTTGCGTAGTGCTTGGTGACCAGGACGGCTGGGGCACAAATAGGTTGTCAAAGGCCGAGTCGATTTTGGGGACTGGGATGTCCCAAAATCTATCACGAGGCCGAAGACACGCTTGAGGGAAACCTCCTGCAGGCTTCGCCGGCTTCAGGCATCTGATCCAGCGATGCCGCCATCCTCAAAGACCGAAGCCAGTACGCCAGGTTCAGTCGAACAGGTTTTCCATGCCAAAGCCCTGCTGTTCCAGGATCACGCGCAGGCGCTTGAGCGCGTCGATCTGAATCTGGCGTACCCGCTCCCGCGTGACGCCCAGCTCCCGCGCTACCTGTTCCAGGGTTGAATTGTCATATCCCTGAAGTCCGAAGCGACGCATCACCACTTCACGCTGGTTGCTGTTCAGCTTGCCCAGCCATTTTTCCAGATTCGAATGAATGTCTTCCGCCTGAAGATGATCCGTCGGCTCTTCGACAGACTTGTCCGCTATGGCATCGACCAGGGGTTTGTCACCTTCCCGTCCATGGGGGATATCCACCGAAGTGATACGCTCGTTGAAACCCAGCATACGCTCCACTTCTTTCAGCGGCTTACCGAGCAACTGGGCAATATCTTCAGCGCTGGGCTCGTGCTCGAGCTGCTGAGCCAGCTGCCGGGCCGCCCGGAGATAGGTATTGATTTCCTTGGCGACATGCACGGGCAGCCGGATGGTGCGCGTCTGATTCATGATTGCGCGTTCGATGGTCTGCCTGATCCACCAGGTGGCATAGGTGGAAAAGCGGAACCCGCGCTCGGGATCAAATTTTTCCACCGCCCGGATCAGACCGAGATTTCCCTCCTCGATGAGATCGAGCAGCGGCAGGCCGCGGTTCAGGTAACGTCTGGCAATTTTCACGACCAGCCGCAGGTTGCTTTCGATCATGCGCTTGCGGGCCTTGTCGTCCCCTGCAGCAATGGCCCGGGCCAGTTCAACCTCTTCTTCCGCAGTCAGGAGCCTGGCCGCGCCGATTTCCCGCAAATAAAGGCGGGTGGCATCCATGGGTTCATTTTCGCCTGCAGTGTCCATAGACACTTTTTCCTTGGCATTCACTTGATTATCCTCCATTTTTTTGATCACTGGCTCAATTCCCTGCGGCTGAGGCAACTGTGCAATACGCAATCCATCACGGTGCTCAGTTATCCACGGGGCAGATAGGCCAATGGGTTCACCGGTTTTCCATAACGCCGAACCTCAAAGTAAAGTAGTGCTTTTCCCTGGTTGGTAACACCCATATTCGAAATATGCTGACCTCTTTTCACCCTGTCACCTTCTTTCACCAGAAGGTTGCTGTTGTGTCCGTAGGCACTCAGATATTTATTGTTGTGTTTGATGATAATAAGCTGACCATAGCCAATAAGTCCACTGCCCACGTAAACCACCTCCCCCCCCTCGGCTGCCAGAATTTTCTGTCCCTTCCTGCCACCGATCTGAATACCACTGCGCGAAGGGTCGGATGATGAGTAATGGGACAGCACTTTTCCCCGGGTGGGCCACTGCCAGTGCAGCGATCCTGCTTTTACCGGCTGAGGTTTGACCTGCCTGACGGTCTTTTTGGGTGGGTGGACAGGTTTGCCGGCCGCAACGGTGCTCTTGCTGCCAGCAGATTGCTTTGGTGCAGGTTTTCTGGGCTTTTTTCCTGATTTTTTGTATGGTTTTGTGGCCGTCTGCAGCGGATACAGGCGAATGACCTGCCCTGGATAAATGGTATAGGGAGGCTGCAGACGATTCCATTTCGCCACGGTCTGATAGTCCAGGCCGGCACGCCAGGCAATGGAATACAGGCTGTCTCCCTTTCGCACTCGGTAGGTCCGGGTCGATTTCTTTATTGGCGGACGGGCCTTGGCGGCAGGTTGCGGTTTGCTGCCACCGGCTTTCTGATGGCTGGCACAGCCACCCGTCAGCCCCACCACCAGGATGAAGCAGCAGGAAAGGGCAATGCGAATCAACCCGTCTGTTGGCCGAATGCTAATCAGTTTTCTCTCCCATGGACACAAATCCGGAAAGCGGTCTCACCACAGATTGATGACTATGACAGCCAGTACGATGACAACCAGCACGCTCCAGCCTATCACATCCATGTATTTGTGCAGCTTGTCCTCCATGGGTTTTCCGCCCCAGGCCATCAATCCTGCCACCAGAAAAAAGCGCCCGCCACGGCCGATGATCGAGGCCAGCACAAAAGGCAGGAAGCTCATTGAAATCACTCCTGCAGTTATGGTGAATATCTTGTAGGGAATGGGCGAGAACCCTGCAACAAAAATTGCCCAGAATCCCCATTCATCGAACCAGGCCCGCACCTGAAGATATTTGTCATAGTAGCCCACGTCATGCAGAAGTGGCTCGATGAAATCGAAAGCCCAAAGACCGATGAAATACCCGGCGATACCCCCCACCACGGATGCCAGTGTCGTGAGAAAGGCAAAGAACCAGGCTTTTTCCGGCCGCGCCAGACTCATGGGCGCCAGCATCACATCCGGGGGCACAGGAAAAAAGGAAGATTCGGAAAAACTCAGTCCCGCAAGATACCAGGGCGCTTTGGGATGCCTGGCCCACCGCATGGCACGGTCATACAAACCGGAAAAAAGCTTCAAGTTTCCACCCCGCCGAGCAGTGGCACGAAATTCACGGGTTCCAGCATTTCTGTTTCATATCCTTTTGCAGTACGTGTTACCTTCACCAGCGCCTGGGCACCGGCACCGCCGATGGGCAGTATCATACGGGCTCCCGGGCGAAGCTGCTCGACCAGGGTACGGGGAATTCCTTCAGGAGCGGCGGTGACGATAATGCCGTCATAAGGCGAAAATTCAGGAAGACCCAATCCACCATCCGAGTGCTTTGGATGGATGTTGCGCAGTTTGAGAAGACGAAAACGCCGCCTAGCCTGATCCAGCAGCGGTGCTATGCGTTCAACGGTGTACACCCTGCGAACGAGAGGAGCCAACACGGCTGTCTGATAGCCGGAGCCGGTACCCACTTCCAGCACGGTATCCAGCTGCTCATCCCCGAGCAGCGCCTCTGTCATGCGGGCAACGATATAGGGTTGTGATATGGTCTGGGAACGCCCGATGGGCAGTGCCGTATTCTCGTAAGCACGGCTGGCCAGCGCCTCATCCACGAACAGATGCCGCGGCACCTGGCGCATGACCTGAAGCACACGTTCATTGCGAACCCCTTCGTTTCGCAACTGCTGCACCAGCCGTTCGCGCGTCCGTTCGGAAGTCATCCCCTGGCCTGCTTTCAAGTCGGCGTTCACGCCCTCAGTCCTCCAGCCAGCTGTTCAGCGCATCGATGGCTGCATGCCTCGTCAGATCCACCTGCAGCGGCGTAATGGAAACGAAGCCGTTCCTCAGGGCATGAAAATCCGTCCCCGGCCCGGCATCCTGCTCGGGTCCTGCGGGTCCCACCCAGTAAATGGGACGCCCTCTGGGATCCAGTTCCTTGTCGGGTACCATGTGATTATATTTCAAAAAGGAGCTATCCTTTGTTCCGAACCCGCCAGATATTGAACGACTGGCTCACGCAAAACCTAGAGGAAGCATAACGCCATGGTTATCCATCCACAAGCCCGTACAACACCAAAGCTGC
>NZ_JBHNMF010000335.1:0-3614 GCF_048562965.1 Thiolapillus sp.
TTGCGAGAATTCGCGCAAGGATCGACGAATATGTTCCCCTCCTACAAGGAGGCGTGGCGCGAGGTCTGCCGCAACCGTTTCTTTCATAGCCTGTTCGCGCTCTGTGATCTGGCACGCGATGGCGTGTGGCCGACTGAGCGATGGCACGAGGCCCTGCATGCCTGGAGTGAAGAAGACATGCTGCAGCGGTCGTGGTGTTATGCCGCCCCCCTGGTGCAGCGCATGCCCGACACCGTTATCCAGGAAATCGCCCATGGCGTGACGGGATGGATCGAGGTGGTATCCGGGACGATTAACCGTCACAAGGACATCCTGCTGGACCTGTGTCGCCGTGTATTGGAAATGTCACTCGAAGCGGACACGGGGATGACACACAATGGCGGGCCAACGGATCAGCCTGTCGCCGAGGCACTCAACCACCCCATCGGGCATGTCACGCAGGCGCTGATCAACCTGTGGTTCAAGCGGAACCCAAACGACAACGATCTTCTTCCAGAAGAGATCAAACCCTTCTTTACCGAACTGTGTGATGTTCAGAAGGCCCGATTCCGCCCCGGTCGGGTACTGCTGGGGTCGCAACTGATCGCCTTTTTCCGGGTGGACCGGGCGTGGACTGAGCAATATCTGTTACCGCTATTTAATTGGGACAATCCGACCGAAGCGAAAGCCGTGTGGGAAGGCTTCCTGCAGTCACCCCGCTTGTACCAGCCCCTGCTGACGGCCTTCAAAGCCCCGTTCCTTGAGAGTGCAGAGCACTATACCGACCTGGGTGGACACTACAAACAACAGTTCGCGGCCTTCCTGACGTACGCAGCATTGGAGCCAACCGAAGGATACACCATGGATGAATTCCGTTCTGCGATGGGTGCGCTGCCTCAAGACGGGATTGAGGCGTCCGCGCAGGCGCTTTTCCAGGCGCTCGAAGGATCTGCCGATCGGCGCGAGGACTACTGGAAGAACCGTGTCCAGCCCTTTTGGCAACAGGTCTGGCCCAAGTCCCGCGACCTGGCCACCCCACGACTTGCCGAACGCTTAACCCTGATGAGCATTGCCGCCCGAGGCGAATTCCCGGCTGCTTTGGCTGCGGTAAAAGACTGGCTGCAACCGCTCGAACATCCACACTACGTTGTTGATATGCTGCACAAATCGGGGTTATGCCGCCAATATCCTGGGGAGGCGTTGTACGTGCTGGCAGCTGTAATTTCCGATCAACCGGGGGTGACCGAAGCGTTGGGACGCTGTTTGGACGAAATCAGGAAAGTTGAGCCAGGGCTTGTGAAAAATGCCGGATACACCCAACTTCAAGAATATTTGCGCATCAGGAAATCACAATGAGCGCTGATGGATCTTCAAAGTCGAAGATACATTTGTGCCGCTCGGGGTTTCCCCGTGTAGTACATTGAATAACCCGTTAAAACGGCATGGCTACCCGTCACATCCGACCATATCCCATAAAACTCAACCCGGATCAACAGGATAAGATGACTGACCAGGAATTAGAAGCCGGCCTTGCGCCGGTTTATCTCAATCCGGCGCTGGTTGCGTCGCTGCTGCTCATGGGATACCAGGGCCTCGGCGAAGGCCAGATAGGACACTTCGTTGGCCTCGGCCCGACGCAGCAGGTCGGCCAGGTCCTGGGCGATGTGGGTGCAGCGGATGTCGCGATACTGCGGGCAATCTGCTCAATGGAGGTCATTAAGACACCTCCTGCGCCGACGGGAGTACCGAGGCATAGCCATTCAGCCGGTCGCTGTCCTTTGTGGGGGGCGACGGCAGATTCTCGGGTGGATAGACGAACCGCCCGGGGTCGGCGGCATAGGCCTCGAATGTTAATCAGCATGCAAAACTGATCAGGAATTGGGGGGAAACAGCGTCGAATTTTGACCACCCCCTGAAGTCTGTCATCGGCAGATCGGTTTTCTTGGCCATGCGGCCAGTCCATCACAGTGCGGACTATTATGCACCTTTTAGCAGCAACTGTTTCCGGATTTGGGCGGCATCGCCAAGTGGCTGAAATATCGATCGTTTGAGATCGGCTTGGTGGGGCACTGTAAAACAAATGCGAAAGCAATTGAAATTACTATAAAATCAACAGCTATGAGTCGAGTATCTGTCAACCCGGAAATCCTGCACTGGGCACGCGAGCGCGCCGGGGTATCTGTGGATGTATTGGGACACCTGTTCCCGAAGTTCGAGCAATGGGAAACCGGAGAGGTTAAACCGACCTTGAAGCAGCTGGAGGCACTGGCGAAGAAAACCCTGACCCCACTGGGATATTTCTTTCTGGATACACCACCTGAGGATCGTTTGCCGATCCCGGACTTTAGAACCCTGGATGACCGTGCTGTCCACAGGACCAGTCCCAATTTGCTGGATACCGTGCAAATGATGCAGCGGCGACAGGCATGGATGCTCGAATTCCTGATTGAACAGGGGCAGCCTCGATTGCCTTTTGTGGGTGCCGCTGAGCCAACTGATGACCCCGTTCAGGTTGCTACCCATATACGACAAGTGTTGGGGATCGGCGATAGATGGGCGGCGCAACATCGCACATGGGAGGATGCCTTGCGGGCTTTGCGCTTGGCTGTAGAAAAGGCAGGGATTCTTATTATTACGAATGGAATTGTTGGCAATAACACAAGAAGGAAGCTTGATCCTGCGGAGTTTCGTGGATTTGTCCTGCCTGATGCGTATACTCCCCTTGTGTTCATCAATGGCGTCGATGGCAAGGCGGCCCAGATGTTCACCATTGCGCACGAGCTCGCCCATGTATGGTTCGACAAGAGTGCCGTGTTTGATCTGCGTGAATTGCAGCCTGCGGAAGACCGGACCGAGATCGCATGTAACAAGGTAGCTGCAGAGTTTCTTGTTCCGGAGCGGGAGTTGCGAGCGTTGTGGCCAATGGAGGGGCAGGATACTGAGTCATTTCAGGTTATCGCGCGCAATTTCAAAGTCAGCACACTCGTTGCGGCGCGTAGAGCGTTGGATCTTGATCTGATCAACAGGGAGACATTTTTCGATTTCTATAGGAACTACCTTGAAGATGAACGACGGTTTTCCGCCCTGAGAAAGAGAAAGCCGGGCGGAGATTTTTATGCCAATCAAAACGCTCGCGTGGGGAGGCGATTTGCCTATGCTGTGGTACGGGCCGCCAAAGAAGGTCGTATTTTGTATCGGGATGCATACCAGTTAACCGGTCTTCAGGGGAAGACATTTGACAAATACGCGAAGTCCCTTGGGCTTGGATTTTAATCATGATCCATGGGATGAACTTTGTGCTGGATGCCAATGTGTTCATTGAGGCCAAGCGTCGATACTACGCCTTTGATCTCTGCCCGGGTTTCTGGGAAGCGCTGCGCTGGCATCATGCCAGGGGTGAACTGGTCAGCATTGATCGCGTGAAGGACGAGCTGAAAAAGGGGAAGGATGATCTCACGGATTGGGTGAACAACCGGATGCCAGATGGTGGTTTTGTCGCTTCGGATGAGGCGGACGTTGTTGAGTGGTATGGAAAAATGGTTGCCTGGGTCCAGGCGGAGCCACAGTATTTTGACGAAGCCAAGGCAGAATTTGCACGCGTCCCCGATGCCTGGGTGACAGCCTATGCCAAGGCC
>NZ_JBHNMF010000336.1:0-3604 GCF_048562965.1 Thiolapillus sp.
CTAGCGCTTTTTTCTCGCGGCCTTTTTCTTGGTCACTTTTTTCTTGGCGACCTTTTTCTTCTGGGGGGCTTTCTTTACCGTCTTTTTCTTGCTGGCCTTGGCCACCGGCTTCCTGCCTGAAGGCTTTTTTTCGTTGCCGGCACTTTCCTGGTGACTTTCTTTGCCACCTTCTTGGCGGTTTTCTTTACCACCTTCTTCTTGCTCGCGACCTTCTTTACAGCAGCCTTCTTTACTACCTTCTTCTTTACGGCTTTTTTGGCCACTTTCTTCTTGCTGGCCACTTTTTTACTGACCGGTGCTTTTTTTGTCACCGCCTTCTTGGTCACTTTCTTCGCTGCTTTCTTGACGACTTTCTTGGCCACTTTCTTCTTGCTGGCAGCCTTTTTCACGGCAGCCTTCTTTTCGACCTTCTTCTTGGCGGCTTTCTTAGGAGCCTGCGCGACTTTTGCTTTCGCGGAAGACTTTTCTGCTGCCTTTGGCGCCGCTTTCTTTTTTGCAGCAGGCTTCTTCTTTGTGGTGGTCTTTTTGCTGGCCTGGGATTTTTCCTGGGCTTTCCTGGCAACCGCTTTTTTGGTGACGGCCCGTTTGGTGCCAGCCGTTTTCTGGGATGCAGGCCTGGCAGCCGCTTCCTTTTTCTCGGTCTTCTCTTCCGGCGCCTCCAGCACGGGTGCGGGCTCGGTGCTGTCGATCACGGTCTGCACACTTTCCCACAACTGCTCTTCGGTGCCGTTGGCATCCACGAGCCGCAATTTGTTCAGCTGCCTGAAGTAATCGAGCACAGGCTGTACCGCCACATCGTATTCACGCAGCTGATTGGCGATATTTTCTTCATACCCCCGGGGACGGCGGCTGACGCGCGAACCGCAGAGATCACAGATTCCTTCCACCATGGGCGGGTTCACATAAAGATTGTAGTGCGTGCCACAGGCATCACAATCGATACGCCCCACGCGGCGCTCCATGAGTTCATCCCGGTCGATGTCGATCATCATCACCAGATCAAGCGGGCGCCTCATCTGGTTCATGGCCGTTTCGATGAATTCCGCCTGGGCGGCATCCTTTGGATAACCGACCAGTACAAATCCGAGTCCCAGCTCTTCCTTGCCAAGCACGCGTTTCAGTACGGTATTGCATACATCATCTGATACCCGACCTGAACCGATGGATTCCTTGGCCAGCCGCCCCAGTTCGTCATCCTGTTGCGCCATGGCAGACAGTTCCTCGGCCACTTCTTCGACGCTAACGACAGGAAACCCATACTTCTCTGCAATTTTCCGGGAGATAACCGATTTTCCTGATCCTGGCGGCCCCAGTAAGATAATCCTCATGCCTCGTTTGTCCTTGCTGTTTAACGCGAATCCACACACCCTGGATTCAGGTTGTATTCCACAAATTGACCAGATATATCCCGACCTGCATTTTTCCTTTATAATTGGCAGGATTACCCGGACTACCGAAAAAATTGCTACATAGCTAAGCGCAATTCGGCTGCAATGTCAACCAAGGATTACGCAAAGCTACTGATTTTCAGTGCATTTTTGCGGTAATGAGCATTTTTCAGCAGGTACAGACAATCGATGGCAACAATCTCCGACTATGGCAAGAGCGAAGAATGGATCATCAAGACCACGCTGAAGGAGCGCTATGGCGAGGATGTTCCTTTTCAGTATGCCGATGCAGAAATTCGTCTGGCTCCGGCAGACAAGGAGCTGAGCAACTGCCCGGTGGTGTACTGGGAGAAGGAAGGCTGCAATTTCGTCATCTTCAAGACAGGCGACCGCCGTTACCGCTGCCAGTTCTTCTACCGGGGTTACCAGCAATACGGCACCGGCGTCCACGAATACGATGACCTGAGCGAATGCATGGTTTCCCTGCTGCAGACCCAGGCTGATCACGACGCCAAGGAACGGGGCGAGATCTGACGCGCCACAAGCACAGAATTCAAGAACTTTAACCAGAATCCTTAATAGTATGAGGGAGTTATCATGACAGCAAAGAATGCTTTCTACGCACAATCCGGTGGTGTGACCGCCGTTATCAACGCTTCTGCCTGCGGCGTTATCGAAACCGCCCGCAAGCACAGCGACAAGATCGCCAATGTGTACGCAGGCCGCAACGGCATCATCGGCGCCCTCACGGAAGACCTTATCGATACCAACCAGGAATCCACTGAAGATATCGCCGCACTGAGAAGCACCCCCTCCGGCGCTTTCGGCTCCTGCCGCTACAAGCTCAAGAGTCTGGAAGACAACAAGCGCGAGTACGAACGCCTGATCGAAGTTTTCAAGGCCCACAACATCGGCTACTTCTTCTACAACGGCGGTGGCGACTCTGCCGACACCTGCTTCAAGGTGTCCCAGCTGTCCGAGAAGATGGGCTTCCCTGTACAGGCCATCCACGTGCCCAAGACGGTGGACAACGACCTGCCCATCACCGACAACTGCCCCGGCTTCGGCTCCGTAGCCAAGTACATCGCCGTTTCCGCACTCGAAGCAAGCTATGACGTGCGCTCCATGGCCAAGACGTCCACCAAGGTATTCGTACTGGAAGTCATGGGCCGTCACGCCGGCTGGATCGCCGCTGCCGGCGGTCTGCTGGAAGACTATA
Organism: Thiolapillus sp.; assembly: GCF_048562965.1. NCBI lineage: Bacteria > Pseudomonadati > Pseudomonadota > Gammaproteobacteria > Chromatiales > Sedimenticolaceae > Thiolapillus > Thiolapillus sp. The sequence continues at coordinate 2,608 of NZ_JBHNMF010000336.1, forward strand.
ACATCCCCGTAGTGGTGCTGTTCCCGGAAGTGGAATTCGACCAGGAGAAATTCCTCGCGAACGTGAAGCAGAAAGTCGAAACTTTCGGCTATGTCACCGTGGTCGTGTCCGAAGGCACCCACTGGCCTGACGGCCGTTTCCTTGCCGAGCAGGGCACCCGCGACGATTTCGGCCACGCCCAGCTCGGTGGCGCCGCGCCCGTGGTCGCCAACATGATCAAGGAAGCCCTGGGTTACAAGTTCCACTGGGCCGTTGCAGACTACCTGCAGCGCGCCGCCCGTCACCTGGCTTCAAAATCCGACGTGGAGCAGGCGTATGCACTGGGTGAAGCCGCTGTGAACATGGCGCTGGAAGGTCACAATTCCATCATGCCTACAGTCGACCGCAAATCCAGCAGCCCCTACCAGTGGGAAATCGGCATGGCGCCCCTGTCCGAAGTGGCCAACGTGGAAAAGATGATGCCCATGGAATTCATCACCGAAGACGGTTTCGGTATCACCGACGGCTGCAAGGAATACCTGTACCCGCTCATCCAGGGCGAGGCCTATCCAGAATACGATGACAATGGCATGCCCCGTTACGTCACCATGAAAGGCATCGCGGTTCCCCGCAAGCTGGCCGACTTCGAAGTCTGATCCGCTCCGCCCGCCCTCCGGGGCGGGCATTGCGCCATGACACTGGACAGAGCCCGTGAGCTAATCCTTGAGCAGTTGCAGTTCCGCAGCGGCTACAACCGCAATTCGGTACGCATGATACTGGCCGAGGTGCAAAAACTGCACGGCCAGGGCGCAGTGGATCAGCTCATCCGGGAACTGGACCTGGAACAACGATTCGACCTGAAGCCGGGAAGCGACTTTTCCGGCCTCAGATAAAACAACTGAAATTTCCCAATTTTTTGGAGCAATGAATATTAGAGCCGACTAATATGGCGGATAAATTAGTACTTGGTAATATTCTTGTTTATTTTGTTTCTTTCGCTTGAAAAACAATAGGTTAT
>NZ_JBHNMF010000337.1:0-3588 GCF_048562965.1 Thiolapillus sp.
TAGATATATTCTTGTTGAAATGGGCAACTATTTCGACACTGTCCTCAAACCCCGCATTGCCAAGGTGATTTATTCCAAAGACTGGAAAAACGGCAAGCCCATTGCACGCGATACCGGCATTTCCCACTGCTTCAAATACATTCGCCTGGAATCCTACGAAGACACACAGAATAACCTGACGCTGAAGGATATTGGCAACACCACTGGAGAGGCTGGCTTCCAACGCGATTACCTGCTCCACTACTGGCTCGACTTCGAGGCCAAGGGCAGCCCGTCGTTGCTGAATATCGAATGGTTCGCCGATCCCACGGCCTACAAACTGAAGGTCAAAAAACCCGGCACCGACGAGTATGTGGAAAAGGCCGTCGATCTCGTCGAAACCTTCAACTGGCTGATCGGCCTGCATGTAGAGCATTTGGACCGCTGGCGTCGCTACGATGCCGCGTTCAAGCGGGAAACCGACCCGGAGCTGCCAGAGGACACCAGCACGCGCCTGATCCTTGACGGTCCATTAAAAGAGACGGACGATGGCGCCTGGCGCTTTCGCAAGATCGAAGGCTATACGCTGCGCACGCCGGGAGACCAGTCAGACCGCGAGCGGACCCTGGTGATCTGGCGCAAGCTGACCGGAGACCTGGAAAAAGACAATCTGATGCTGGACGAGTGGTTCAAGAAGTATCGCCTGTCCACCCAGGACACCGAGTTCGATGTTGTTTATGTCAACGGCTCCAACAACCTGCCCAATCTGCGGCAGGCGGAAGAGACCTGGAAGGTTCGCCTCACCGAGGAACATTTCCACCAGGCGATGTGGGATGTGGAGGACTAAGCCATGAAAGGCGCGATCAAGAATATCAGTATTCAGGGCTTCAAATCCATACGTGAGCTGGAACCCTTTACGTTCAACAATTTGAATGTGTTTATCGGCGCCAATGGTGCGGGCAAGAGCAACCTGGTGCAGTTGTTTCGCCTGTTAATGGCCATGACCCGTAAAAACCTCCAGCAATTCATACTGGAAAATGGCGGCGCGGACAGTTTTCTGCACAATGGCCCGAAACAAACGGAAGCCATCAAGGTTGAACTGGAATTTCAATCACATAGCAGTTTTGCGGAAGACTCGAATTTTTATCGTTTCGAGCTGACGCCTACCGTGGATGAAACCTTTCTGGTCAGTGAAGAGCGCAAATATATGACTACTGACTGGCGCTCCTACGGCCCGCCTGCGCATGAAAGCAGTCTCTATGACGAACGCAATGAACGTTCTGCCGATGATCGTTGGCACGGCGTCGGCTATTTTGTGTATGAATCCATCGCACATTGGATGGTGTATCACTTCCATGACACCAGCCCCACCGCGCCCATGCGCCGGTCTGAAATTGTCGAAGACAACCAGCGGCTTAGAAACAATGGCAGCAATATCGCCCCGTTTTTGTTGCGGCTGAAGCAGTCTGAATCCTTGCATCGCTATTATCAGGAAGTGGTGAACGCCACGCGGCTGATATTGCCTTTTTTCGATGATTTCCGTCTGGATGTGTTCCAACAGGGTGGGGCCGACAAGGTCAAGCTCAGTTGGCAGCAAAAAGGCTCGGATTATCCGCTGCAACCCTATCATTTGTCCGACGGTTCCATACGCTTTATCTGTCTGGCCACCGCGCTGCTACAACCCAATCCGCCATCCGCCATCGTCATTGATGAACCGGAGCTTGGACTGCACCCGGAAGCCATTCGTATTCTTGCCGAGCTGATCACGGATGCCGCCCAACGCACCCAGGTCATTCTCGTCACCCAGTCGCCGTTATTGATCGACCAGTTTGCCATTGACGATATTGTGGTGGTCAATCGCAAGGATGGCCAATCAACCTTCGAGCGCTTGTCTGAACAGGATTTCAGTGAATGGCTGGAGGATTATTCCGTCGGCGAACTCTGGACACGCAATGTCATTCAGGGAGGCACATCGGATGTGTGATTATGCTGAGTTGGTGGTGCTGGTTGAGGGGCCGACCGAGCAGCGTTTCGTCAAACAGTTGCTCGCGCCCTATCTGGCGGATAAACGGGTCTATCTAGCCCCTGTCATTCTGCACAAGCCGGGCCAGAAAGGTGGTGATGTCAAGTTCAGCCGCGCACAAAATGATATTGAACGACATCTCAAGCAACGCGCGGATACCTGGATTACCCTGCTGGTGGACTACTACGGAATCAAACCCGACTGGCCGGGCTACGCCAAATCCAAACGCCTGACAAACCATAAACAGAAATGGCAGGTCATGTGCAAGGCGACTGCTGAAACAGTACAAAACCTGTTTCCAGCGCAAAACCCACAGGAAAGATTCATCCCCTATGTCTCCATGCATGAAACCGAGGCACTGTATTTCAGTGAGCCCGATTGTCTGGCTGAGCATCTGGGCGTGAGGCGGCAGCGTGTTGACGCCATTCTGAAGGAATGTGGCGAGCCGGAAAATATCAACGACCGGCCAGATACCGCACCATCCAGGCGACTGCAACAACTCTCCAGGCGTTTCAAGAAAACCACCACGGGTATCGCGATCGCTGATCAAATTGGCATAGACAAGATGCGTGCCGCCTGCCCGCTTTTTGATCGCTGGGTTGGCAAGATGGAAACATTGGCAGGAGGCAGCCATGGCGCGGCGTAAAACAAGTAGAAAAAAGCAATTGCCCTTTGGTCACAAGCTGGTGCTCAATCAATGGATCGTCAGCCTGTTCGGTTTTGACCCATTAAAAGACCACAAGGACGGCAAGCGGACACTGCGACCGGTTCTGCCGTTGGCGAAAATCGTCAAAGATGCGCCGGAGGGCATGAGCGCGGAAAACCTGCACTATTTCTACAAGACGCTCGATATCAATCTCCAGGCCGATTCAAGTATTACGCGAAACGACCTACTGCGTTACGAACACAACATTGTCAGCCACACCCTGGCGATCAATGAGGACCGTGAGCGTCCCATTGTCTGGAAGTACTACCAATGGCTGTCGCTGTTGTTTGCGGAAATCTATCTCGAGCGGTTCTTCGCCGACCGCGATGCCTTGCTGGAACAACTTAACGACTATGTCACGACATTTAACGCGTATTGGACGAATGCGGGTTATGAAACCGGCATCACACCCTACGAACTGGAGGACCTGAACAAGCTCTGCCTGCAAAATGCGACCGGCTCAGGCAAGACACTGCTGATGCATGTGAACTTTCTGCAATTTCGTCATTACGCGGAGAATTCTCCCCTGAAACACGACCTCACCCGCACTGTGCTGATCACCCCGAACGAGGGCCTCTCCGTGCAGCATAAGCGCGAGTTGAAAGGCAGTGGCATCACCGCCGAACGCCTGCTGACCGACAATGGCGACCTATTCTCCTCAGGCAAAAATGGCCTGCGGCAGGTGGACTATACCGAGATCACCAAGCTGGGAGACACGGACGGGCCCAATACCATCGCCACCCGAAATCTCGGCGATCAGAACCTGCTACTGGTCGATGAGGCACACCGGGGCATGGGTAGCCAGGAAGAACACGGCTGGTTCAAAAGCCGCGCTCGGTTGTCCGAAAAGGGCTTTGTGTTCGAATATTCAGCAACCTTC
>NZ_JBHNMF010000338.1:0-3568 GCF_048562965.1 Thiolapillus sp.
GAATACGAATACGAATGTTTTATTCAGTAGGCCAGAGCCCCTCCTGAAGGGGTGTGAACATATAACAATTACTTATCACGTCATGACATTAAACAATGCAGCCGTACACATGCATACAGTCCTAATATAGTAATGAAGCATAATAACATTTCTATTGCTATAAGATTACGACACTTCGCCTTTTAAATGCTTTATACAAATACACACAAAGGTTTCTCAAAATATTTTCATTTTGCGTAGCTAAAAGTAGACCTAGTCGAAAAAGATTCGGGTATCTATAATACTTAAGTGGAATAAATTGTTTCCTAAGGTCATCAAAGGCAGGACAACACAATACAAAGTGTACTTCATCTTCATCTGCACTATTACATAGTGGGCAATTCATATCAACAATGTTCAAATTTTTATATCTATGACGATGAACCTTTATATCTGAAACCCCACATCTAAATTTTGTCAATGCACATTTAATAAATCTATTACAATTTATCAAAAGATAGGGTTCTCTTATATATGATGTTTTAAACGTTTTATACAATGCGAACCTATCGCTAGTTTGAATATGATCATCCCATTCCTGCCATCTACAATCAATGATCCTTTGTTTGAAGCACTGCAAAAAGTTATTAACACATCCAACGCCTTGATTATCCCACACATGTGAAAAACCATACAAACTCAGACATTTGCGAACATTTGATGCCCAAGTGTACCTACCGTTGCAATCTAATTTGTACAACATTTTATATGCTTTGAAAGGTAACCTGCTTTGTTCCATTCTTGTTAGTTTTAGCCAGTATCGAATACATTTAACATACGAATTCAGATAGATCGGAAATCTTCCAAACTCACCATATACAATATCATTGGGTGTGCGCCAGCCAACCCCCAAAAATCTTTTCATGGCAAATAGATGCACTTTTTCTGTACCAACATTTTTCTGCAAACCCCAAACTTCAGCACCATACTGGGCAATTGGTTGCACTTGGGCATCAAATATTTTAACAAAAATTGCAATGGTATTATCCTCAAACTTGTACAGTTTATTCAATATACTTAGAACAGCCTTTTTCGCCTTACTAACTAAATCATCACAGGTAAGTTTAAAACTAAGCCTCGTTGAAAAATAAATGCCAAGGTACTTATATGAGTTTACAACAGAAACTGTTGAGCCACCATAAACCCACTTTTCTCTTGAAGATAAATACCCTCCTTTTCTAAAAACAACAATATTACTTTTATCCATATTAACCTTAAGCTCAAGTCTAGAAGCTGCATTGTATAAACTATTCAACTGTGTTTGCAAGCCTATCACAGTTTCAGACAACAAAACAATGTCATCGGCAAAAAGCATTATAAATAGTTCTATGAAATCTGGGTTAAGAATCGCACCATGTCTACCATTATTAATTATTTCTAACGCTAGTTCGTTGATAAATAAGGAAAACAAAACCGGACTACATGTATCTCCTTGCTTGACCCCTCGTGTGCAGCTTATAAAATCGCTGAATTTTGCACCACATTTAACTTTGGCTTTCACATCATCATACATACTTTTAATACACCTGTACAACTTTCCCTTAATTCCATTTTTTAAGAGGACTGGCCACAATAATTTTCTGGAGATTGAATCAAACGCTTTTTCAAAATCAATGAATGCAACATACAACTTGCGATTGTTTACAAACTGCTTCTGAATAATAGCAAACAATGTGAAAATATGGTCAATAGTTGAGTAATCATTCTTGAAACCAGCTTGATGTTCACCCGTGATATTATTCACTTCTACCCACTCTTGTAATCTGCAATTGATAATTGAGCCATACAGTTTACTACTAACATTATTCAAAAATATACCTCTATAATTATTAGTATTATTTACATCACCCTTTTTATACAACGGCAACAAAAGAGATTCAGTCCAAGTCTTGGGAAAAACACCTTTGTCAAAAAGAGTGTTAAACAGTTTGGTCAAAAAGTTCACAACTTCATCACCAGCGAATTTAAAAAATTCACCCAACAGCCCGTCAGGGCCAGCAGCTTTACGGTTTTTCATTTTTCTGATAGCAAGAAGTACTTCCTCTTTAGAAATAGGCCGATCCAAGAAACTTGTATCATCATTTTCATACTGCAATTCTTCTTCTACGTTTTCTCTATCTTTTTCTAGCACACCCTTAAAATGTTGAAACCATTCACCGATAGCAATACTATTTAGGGGTTGCACTCTCTTATGGGAAATTTTGTGCATTGTCTGCCAAAACTCCTGTTGGTTCTTTACAGAATTTATAAGTTCATTTAACAGTCCATCATGAAACATTTTTTTCTTCCTACACAACAAATTCTTGTATTCCCTTCTAGCTTTACAATATGCATTTCTATCATCATGGTTCAAAGTTTTCCTAAATCTTCTCAATAGCTTCCTAACATTTTTCCTTTCCAATCTACATTCCTGATCAAACCATTCTGTGTTTCGTCTGCTATGATTGGTTACAAAGATTCTCTTTTTCATACATTCTGCTGCTTTCCTCAAAATATCATTAAACATGTCTAATGCTTTATTAACATCAACATCTATCAACTGAGTTACATATAATAATCTTTCATGAGTTTCAACTGAGTTCATAAGGTCACTAAAAAGTTGCTGATGTTCAATTTTCCAATAAAACTTTTCAATAAACTGACCGTGATCACTAATATTATTTTTGCATTTATTTTCCCCAGATAATTTATCAATGTAGAACTCTAGTGGTAGATGGTCTGATTCTATTTTTTCCGTTACATGTAGTCTACATCTCGTGAAAACGTGATCCATAAAGTCAAAGGAAGCTAAATAGTAATCATTTACACTGTTTCCTGTTTCAGATATGTATGTGTAGCGTCCTTGACGGTCGCCATTACATACGCCATTTAAGATACCTAATTCTAACGCACAGCACATATTCAGCAATAATTTTCCATAGCCATTAAGTACCATGTCTTCTGAGCACCTGTGATATCTAACTGTAATATCTGAGCGCTCCAGTACATGTTCATACATATCATCTTCATTATAAATGTTCGGGAAAATATCCATAGTTCTACTATTCAGATCGCCACATAGAAACACAAAAACATCATCTAATGATAAAATATTATCAACCAAGCATTCTTCGAGTAAGTTTATGCCATTGTCTATGTCAAAATAGGCATAATAAGGCGAACCTTCTGGGTGTACGTACGCACATACATACAAAACATCTTTAGATACGTTGAAAAGACACTTATCAAGTAGAAAAAGTAGAAAATGACCACTGTTACAAGAAAGCTCACGTACATATGGAACAATACTGTTTCTTATCAGGCAGATCACTCCTCCTGATCGTCTCCCTTGCTTCGTAAATCGAACAGCAGGTTTTATGTACATGGTGTGGTCTTTAAATAAAATAGATTGAAATTCTTCTGCAAATGTCTCCACCATACAAATGAAATCAAAGGATGAAATGTATTCAATGAAATCATTATCATTAAGTTTTGAAAACAAGCCACCAATGTTCCAATGTAGAAAAGAATAATTATTACTTCTACGGTC
>NZ_JBHNMF010000339.1:0-3548 GCF_048562965.1 Thiolapillus sp.
ATTGGCAAGGAACGGAAGACGAAGACCCTGCTGCGGTTTTTCCGCTGGTTCGGAGCCGAACGCAGCCAGCAACTGCGCTACATCTGCTCGGACATGTGGAAACCCTACCTGAAGGTCATTGGGCAGGCCGTGCACGTGCTCGACCGGTTCCACATCATGGCCCATTTCAGCAAGGCCCTGAACGAAGTGCGTGCCGGCGAGGTGAAGGAGCTGAAGGCCAAGGGATATGAGCCTGTTCTGACGAAAAGCCGCTGGCTGCTGCTGAAGCGACCGGAACATTTGACCGATGCGCAGGAGAGCAAGCTGGCGGAACTGCTGCAGTACAACCTTCGCAGCGTGCGGGCCTACCTGCTGAAGGAGGCGTTCCAGTTCTTCTGGGGTTACGTTTCGCCCTACTGGGCCGGTCAGTTTCTGGATAGGTGGTGTACGAAAACGATGCGATCGAAAATCGAGCCGATGAAGAAAGTGGCCCGGATGCTGCGAGGTCATCGGCCGCTGTTGCTCAACTGGTTCCGGACCAGGGGGTAGCTTTCCAGTGGTGTTGTGGAGGGTTTCAACACCAAGGCAAAACTGACCTCCAGAAAATCCTTCGGTTTTCGGACGTATCGGGGTGCGGAAATCGCTTTGTATCATGCACTTGGTGCTTTACCCGAGCCTGAGTTTACCCACAGATTCTGCTGAAGAGCCCGATATTTTTATAGTGTCCGATCTTATTTTTACCTGATTACCCACCAATTTCAGCCATCCCGATTAATCAGTAATTGACGTAAAAACAATGGGTTGCACTGGTTGTTTCATCGTGTAGCTTCTTTACATTGCCAAATTTGGTCAAAATCAACCTTGGTTTGCATCATTAAGAATCCAGGTTTGCCTATGTCGGCGGGGTTGGACGCGACTAAATTGGGCTGCCTGGCGGCTGAAGATGGTGGGTAATCAAGTATTTTTATGTGTGCGGCACAGCGCCGCGATTGATCCCAGCAGGACCATTCCTGCTGGGAATTGGGTTTTACTCAATATGACCATTCGGGGCACCGACCAGGCTCGTCTCAAAGCTCGCCAGCTTCGCGCTGGGTTTGAGCGCCACCCCTACAGCCAGGGCGATATCAGCGGGACCGTAGCCATGCGTCCCAGGGTAAACCGCCTGGTCGGGTGTGAATTGCCCCCACCCAGAATAGGCACCGGTGAGAATCGAAGGATCGAGGACATCGCCGTTGCGCCCATGGTAGATATCAGGACTGCCTACCCAGCCCATGCGTGAGGCGTTTTTAAGCGCTCTAAGGCCCAAAGCAACGCCCTCCGCGGGGTTGGTTCGGTCTGTGATCAACAGGCGGTTAGGGTGACCTGTGCCGCCCACAATCAGGCCGTTATGGCCTGTATATTGACCAATATCGAGGTCGGCATAGATGCCGATCGATACGTTCCCGAACGCCTGCGGACTGCTGAATTCCCATCGGCTGACATGGAAATTAGTGCGAGGAACGACGGTGGATGTGATGGTCCAATAGATAATGCCGTTCTCACCCTGGAACTGGCCGCCAGAGACGATTGATCCATCCGATCGCGCGTGCGCAGGGTCAGTCAGGGTATCTCCAAGGCGGAACGTTTCTGATCCCACTTTCACGCGGGTCTCTGAATCATGCAACACATTGTTACCGTTGAGCCTCAGTTCCTCGATCTTACCGGCATCGCCAATAGCAACTTCCAGATCATCAGGCGCTTCAAGCTCGGCAATCCTCGCACTATGTTCTGCGATCTCTTCCTCTTTTCGCGTGATCTGTGCTTCTTTTTTGGCGATCTGCTGACGTAACCGGTCTGCTTCTTGCGAACCTTCGACAGCAACTGCCAGTTGGGTTTGCAGTGTGGACAATTGGCCCTGCAACGTACCCAGCTGCCCTTGCAGGGTTACGATGGTTTCAGCCTTCGCGGTGATGTCGGCCTGTTGGGTGGCGATCGTCGCGTCCCGCTCAACGACTGCTACCTGGGTCGACGTTGCGAGGGTTTGAAGCGTCTCGATGCGGCTGTTGAGCGCTGCAATGTCCTCGTTGTGCTCAGCCGGAGGCGTTGTGTTGATTGATTGCGGTCGCAGGCGCGGTGGTGCGCTTGCGTTTGCGTCGACTGCGCCGATGTCACAGTGGGTGTCTGGGTATCGTTTGCGCGGTGCTCCGCGTTGATCTCTGACTGTGCAGACGGTACCGGCTGCATCAATTAGGCCACTGTCTGGCAGTGGGCTGTATGTGTGCGTGTATCCGCCATAGTTTGCTAGCGGTCCTAATTTTGCGTCTCCCCAGCTCGTGCCTGGTTCTGAATAGTCTGCATCTCCGTTGCAGCTGTCGTCATCTATCCAGCTGTTTTCTAGTGTGTATCGTCCCCAGCCTCCGCAGTTTCGCCCTCGTGATTCCGATATTACTGTGCGGATGATTTGTACTGGCGCTGTGCCTGCTAGGCTGTAGAGTGTTCCGCCGTTGTTGATTCTGCGCCTCTTGTTGTTGCGTTTTCGTTCGGCGTCTGGTCTGCATGAGCACCCGTGGCATCGGTTTTTTCCTACTCCAAAGGCGCATTCGTTTAGTTCTGGATCTGTGATTGGTGCGCTTTTGTTGTTCATCAACGTGCTATCTGATAATTTATTGCTGCCGCCTACGGCGAAGAGGACGCTCCCCTTTGCTTCTTTATCGTTTTCCCAGTCTGTTCTGGATTGCGCGCGGTTGTTCGCGAATGTGCTATTGATTGCTCCAAAGATCCCCTCGTGGTTGTAAATTACACCGCCTCTTTTTTTTGCTGTATTCCATGCGAACGTTGACGCTACTAGTGTTGTTTTTGCTGTGTCGCTGTTTATCATTTTTCCGTTGTAGATCATTCCCCCTTCGTTTGCTGCGAAATTATCCCGCGCGCTGGAGCTGTCTATTGTTAGTGTTCCCCTGTTGTAGATTGCTCCTCCTTGGTCTGTCGCTAGATTTTCGTGGATTCTGCAAAATTGGGCGTTGATTGTCCCCTCGTTGTATATTGCGCCGCCCTCGTTTGCTTTTCCGTGTTCTAGTGATACCGCCCAGAGGCTCAAATTTCCTGTCCCTGTGACGTCTAGCAGTCTGGTTTTATGTTGTCCATCTAGTGTGATGTCTGGTTTTCTGTCGCCGTTTATGTCTCCCTCGATGCGCAGGCGTTTGCTGATCATGATTTGGCTGTCCAGCCGGATGATTTTTTGATACAGCCAGGGCGCGAATGTGATGCGGTCGCCGGACGCGGCGGAGGAAACGGCGGCGCGCAGTGTTCCGGTTCCATGGTCGGCCATGCTGGTCACGCGATGAACAATGATAGCGGCGGCAGGGTTTGAAAATGCCAACGCGCCTGCTATGATAATTCTCGATTTCATTTGATTTCTCTCTTGTGATTTCAGAGCCGGGGCAGCAACCCCGGCTTTCCTTGTATTACTCGGGTTCCTCGACGTTTTAAGTGGAATTCCTCCAAAAACCTGTGCCAGTATAGCGCCAAATACTGGCATGAGGAAAAGACGTGGACGGCAACGAGATACTGCTACTGGGATTGGGGATTCA
>NZ_JBHNMF010000340.1:0-3544 GCF_048562965.1 Thiolapillus sp.
TTATCATCTTCACCATCAATTAAATGACGTACCGGAGATACAGCTGCTTTCCCTGTTGCCGTTACACTCGGCAGTGCCGCCCAGTTTTGCGCCTCTGTTACCTCCAAGCCCTCAGAGATCAGCAGCCGCTCCAGGCGCTTGGCAGTATCAAAGCGCAATCCGTCCACAAACAGCACACACTGCCCTTCCAATGGAACGCCAGGTGATTGACTTTCAATCGTTCCGCCCGGGTAACCGTTTTCATTGACCTGTTGCTGCAAGTAAAGAGCCGAGTCTTCAAGCCAGGGAAGATACACAGATCGTATTGCCACACGAATTGCATCCAAGTGCTGTTTATCTTTGACGACCTCCAGCACCCGTAAAATTGCATCGTCTGCTTTCCAACCTGAAGTGGAAAAACCTGTCTCGAGATCATCGATGGTACCGGCGTTCAATCCGGTTTCGGTCACCTTGGCTACCACAGATAGATACTGCATTGCCCGAGCAAGTGGTGCCTGATCCAGTTCTGCCCAAACCAAGCGTCTGCGCTCCTGGTGTATTTCTTCAAGCTGCAGTATTCGCTTACGCGCTTCATGCGGAGGCAGTTGTTCAAGTGCCTTCAAATCATTCAGCAGAATCTTCTCTTGCTGTTCATTCCACTGGGGCCAGCCTGAGGCTGACTCCGCATTAGCCAAGAGATCGAAAACAGGAGGATTGCATTTTGTAATCTGCTTGGGGATATTGGGATAACGATGTGGCGCCTCACAGAATCGTTGCCAAACCGTTTTCCACGGGCCTTCCTGCAGGGCTAACCTTTCCGCGCCTGCCAATACACCTTCTTTCTGAGGATTGAATCCTAACTGCGATTCGATAACTTGCACGAAAGCCTGCCAGGCATTCTCCCCCTGACTCTCAACAAATGCCTCCCCCTGGTCCAACCAATACAGCAAGTCACGAACAGGATCACCACCTGTCAGTAAGGTATTGAAGTAATCCTTGTCCAGACGTTTTCCTTTGAGTAGGGCGAGATCCTCTTCCAGCAATCGATACAACGCCAATTGCATGGCATGCTTGGTCTTTACGTCCTGCGCTACATCCAGTCCCAACCCACCTTGGTCGGATTTGAGAAACGCCAGGATAGTCCAATCTTTGGCGTTGATCTGTGACCAAATCACCCCTCGGTACTGCAACTCCGCCAAGGGTTTCAACTGTTCATCACAGCTCTCTACTGCCCTCAGATCCTGGCGACTCACGCCCGGCAAATACAATATTGGCGTAGTGTTAGGGGAAAGACTGACCTCATCTACTAATCCGGCTATGGCGCATCGCAACCAAATAGCCGGGCCAGTACGCGCTTCAGTATCATAGGGGCCTAACACCAAGAGTTCAGAAAGCTCAGACTGCAACCTGGGTATGATCGCCTCCCACTGACGACTTTTATCAGGCCAAAGCACACAGGCGGGTTTCACCTGTACATCTGGATTGAACACGCTGGCACGGCTCAAAGCAGAAACTAATGCATCCCCAATGGTTTTCGAGCCTTTCATATTGACGATTCCTCCAGCCCGTAAATCAACTTGAGCTGATCAACGACATCGGTAACACTCAATCCGGAAAGGCCAAAAGGTTTAAGAGATAAACTCGCATCTTTTCCCACCTCAACCAAAAACATTCTCATGTCCTGGACTATCTCTTGAGGTAATGCAACCCGCAAACCAGGATCAATAATTTGAAATAAACGAAATATGTCGTTCTTATGTTTCTTGATATTTTTGGAATCGATGGCCTCTCCTTGCGCTTTTCGGCTCGTCAAATCCAGCCATGCTCGCGCTTTCAACGGAATAATACATTCCGGTCGAATCACGGGTATGCCGTCAAGCTCTATGATGTGTTGATGCAAAAAATGGTAATAGTCGTCATTGAGCAAAATCGCAGAAAGGCTGGACACATCATCATCAATGGGAATGGGCGTTAAATGGCTGTCATCACCCAGTACCATGCCCTCGGGGTTTCTGGAAAACAACTCCAGCATTACCGGGTAATCTTGATTCTTGGGATTCTTAAAACGATAAAACACCTTCTCGCCCGTACTGCGCTCTTGAATCTCGTAGTTGCCCGCTTCGACAAAATCCCAAAATGCTTTCGCAAAACCTGCATCCAGCGCCTCAATACACAATACGATATCCAGGTCTTTGGTCGCTCGAAAATTTACACCTGCATCGGCCATCACCAAATCAGAGGCGGCTCCTCCAATGAGCACATAGCGATCTGTAAAATCGGCAAAATGCGCTCGAAATACGTCCAATCCTCGGATCATAGGTAATGCTCCATCATTTTCTCCAGAGCCATTTCAACTCGCTCATCCGCTTCATCACGCAAACTCAGATATAAAGAAAAAGGATCGACCCTTTCCTCAACCACGAGGATCCTTGGGTCATATCGCCAAATTTGCATCAAGCAGGAACCTTCATCTTCTACGGGAATGGTTTCGATGCCAGCCATTTGCATTTCCTTCCACAAGGCCTGGCTCACTGCGAACTCAGGATGAAATGGCTCGGCCAACATCGAGTATCGGGACAACGCAGTCATTCCCGCTGGTAGCAATTTACCTCCCTGAACGTCTCGTAAAAAAACACGTTCATTCTTGCTGACCGGACTGCGTAACCGAGAGAAAGCCTTTTCCCATAATATTTTTCTATCTTCTGGAAAAAAAATAAGCCGTTCTCGGCCAACACGCTCGATTTTTCCCACCTCGCTGGCTTCCAATTCGTTCAACGCCCGACTCATGGTCATGGCGCTATACCCCAGCAAATTGGACAATTCCAATGGCGTAACGGGTTTGCTCATTCTCCCCAGCAACCCGTGAATGAGCACCACCTGGGTAGCCGGGCTATATCTCTCCACAGAAGTAGGAAGTTCCCGATCTGAACGCGAACGCAACTCCATTCCAACAGACGGCAAATACATCTGCGTATACGGAACAACAAAAGCGATTCGCTGTTGAATCAAGCGCTTTCGCAAATAGGCGGGTAATGCCTGCGCAACCACACATACATCGTCTGGGTCGATGACTGGCACTTGACGCAAATGCTTCAAAAATTGAGCCGGCCTGAATTCATCACTGTGTTGCAAAAAAATGGCCGTGAATTTGGCAGAACCCACCCACAAGTCGTACAACGCATACTGGCGGGAAAAAAAATACGGCAAAGCAACATGCTGCAACGGCTTTGTCCGGATATCAAAGCCTGTCACCTCTGACAGGTAGGATTTCAATTTTGCAGCCAACTGCTCCACAGGCACCTCGGTAACAACCATAGCGAACGATAACATTGTTATTGTTATCGTGCAATAATATCGTTATCTTACTGTTTTTACTAGAAATGATACTTTTCTCTGCGCCGTCGAAATGCTTCTTCTGTTCCTTCCATGATATCCAGCACGGCTTTAGTGACAGCACCTTGGTCTAGTCCCCCTTGAACCCGTACTTCTCCACGCCCGTCATTCGCTTGGAAGGCGTAGATCAATTCCGCATCACCATTGACCGGCAAATTTGCATTATGGGTTG
>NZ_JBHNMF010000341.1:0-3518 GCF_048562965.1 Thiolapillus sp.
GAAGAGGTCGCTTTTATCTTGCTGGCGGGCGATCTGTATGACGGTGACTGGAAGGATTACAACACGGGGCTCTATTTCATGCAGCACATGGCAAGGCTATGTGATGCCGGTATCCGCGTGTTCATCGTGGCAGGCAACCATGATGCCGCCAGCCAAATCACCAAGCATCTTCGCTTGCCGGACAATGTCACGCTATTTTCCACCAAACATCCTGAGACGGTTGTCCTGGAAGACCTGAATGTAGCCATTATTGGTCAGGGTTTTGCTACGCGGGCCGTCACTGACGACCTCTCACAAGCCTATCCTCAAGGAGATCCCCAACTCTTTAACATCGGTCTGTTGCACACTTGTCTGGATGGTAAACCCGGGCATGAGCCCTATGCGCCTTGCTCGGTTGATGGGCTTCGCTCCAAAGGGTACCAATACTGGGCACTGGGACATATCCATAAACGTGAGGAGGTGAGTCAGGATCCATGGATTGTATTCCCGGGAAATATCCAGGGACGACATATCCGTGAGGTAGGACCAAAGGGCTGTACCTTAGTCAGGGTTGAAAGTGGAGAGATTGCATCGGTGGAACATCGTGATCTAGATGTGATGCGCTGGGCTCGCTGTGAGATTGATGTATCTGCCAGCGAAACGATGGACGAACTCTTTGAGCAGGTGAGTGAGGGGCTGCAGTCGGAATTGGATGAAGCGGGAGGACGGCCAGTCGCTGTCCGCCTGATTGTGAAAGGTGCATGCCCGTTACATTCGACATTGCATGCCGACCGTGAACGCTGGACCCAGGAATACCGGGCGCTGGCAACAGCACTTGGTGGTGCGGGGATCTGGTTGGAGAAGGTTTCATTCAAGACAAAACCTTCTGTTTCAGTAGATGAAATGCTGGAACGCAACGATGCATTAAGTGGCCTCCTGCATGGCATCCGCGACTTGGAAGTGGATGCTTCAAGTTTGGCTGAACTTGCCGAGGAGCTATCCGCATTTCGCCGGAAACTTCCTGCTGAACTATTAGGTGGCGAAGATCCTTATGATCCAACCCAACCTGATGCACTCAAAGAAGCACTGGAGGATATCAAGGAACTGCTCGTCAATCGCTTGTTGTCCACTGAGCATGGCGCATAAAGTCGGGATAGGAAAAAGATGAAAATAAAGGAATTGGGTCTTGCGGCATTTGGCCCCTTTACCGACAAAAAGTTGTCTTTTGATGAGGCTGGCCTGCATATTGTCTATGGTCCCAATGAGGCCGGGAAAAGCTCGGCACTGAGGGGACTTAAAGCGCTGCTGTATGGCATTGACGAACGTACGCAGGACAATTTCCTTCATGCAAACAAGGATCTGCGCATTGGTGGGCATTTATGCACAACTGATGGCCATGAATTCGCATTTGTCCGTCGTAAAGGCCGGAAAAATACCTTATTGAGTCCTGAGGGTGAGACACTTGATAAACAGGTGCTGGCGCCTTTTCTCCAAGGCGTGACACCAGCGCTTTTTGAGACGCTTTTTGGGATTGATCATCAGGCGTTGGTGCAGGGCGGGCAGGAGATTCTAGAACAGAAAGGAGAAGTAGGGCAGGCGCTTTTCTCCGCAGCACTCGGGAGCCAGGCCCTGCACGCTGTACTTGCAGCGTTCGACGAGGAAGCTGACGCCCTTTTTCTCCCCAGGGGCTCAACACAGAATATCAATTCAGCATTGAAGTCCTATGCTGAACTCAAAAAGGAGATCAGGGAACATTCGCTTTCATCCAGAGAATGGGATGAGCATCGCCGTGCTTTGGGGCGTACCACGAAGGCACTGGAGAAAATCCGATCTGATCTGGCCATCGACAGGCGTGAAGTGAATCGTTTACAACGTATTCAACGTGTTTTACCGAAACTGGCCCGACGCCGTGAGCTTCTTCAGGAGATGAAAGCGATGGGTGAGGTAACACTCCTGCCAGAAGATTTTACAGCTCGCCGCCAAAAAGCCATGAATGCGTTGGATAGGGCTCAGGCCATTCTCGGTAAGGCTGTCCCGCGTCTTGAAGGATTACAGCAGCAACTTGAAGCATTATCGATCAATCATGAGCTATTGGATCAGGCAGAGAGTATCGAAGATCTCCATACACGCCTAGGTAGCTATCGAAAGGCCCAGCAGGACCGCCCTCATCTTGAAGCCGAACGCCAACAGCAACTGACCGATATCAAATCCATTCTCAAAGAGATTCGTCCCGATCTTGAACTGAGGGATATCGAGGCATTACGCTCTGTTTTGGCAAGGCGGCAGGTCATTGTTGAGCTGGGTGGTGAACAGGCTGTACTCAATGCCCAATTAGAACAAGCCCACTCCAGCTTGCGGGAAACAAAAAATCGTTTGAAGAAAGCCTGCAAGGAACGCGGTGAGATTCCGGAACCAGGCTCAACGGATGCATTGCAACGGGCGATCGTGGCTGCCAGGAAAGAAGGGGAGTTAGCTGCCTCGATCCTGTCCATCCAAAGCCAGCTCGCCAATCTTCAGACAGCGTGCCAGGCTGACCTATCACGAGTCACGCTTTGGGAAGGCAAACTGGAAGAAGTGATTGGATTGGCATTGCCCAGCCGGGAAAGTATCCATCGATTTGAAGAAGCGTATGATCATCTTGGGACACAATTCCAACGGCTGGAAGAGAAAAAACAGGAAATCATCGACGCAATACAGGATACCTTGCAGCATCTCGATGAAATCGATCGTATCGGGACAGTGCCTACTGAATTGGATCTTATGAATGCCCGGGGCCAACGCGATGAAATCTGGCGCTTGCTGCGTCGCCATTGGGTCGATGGTGAGGATGTAACCGTCGAGGCGAGTGACTACCAAGATGAAGGCACATTACCGGATGTTTTTGAAAAGCGGCTGACGGGTAGCGATGAACTCGCTGATCGCCTGCGCCGTGAAGCCGATCGGGTGCATGCATTGGCCAGTCTGCAGGCTGCACAGCAGAGTGGGCAAAGCCAAGTCGTGAGGATTACCGAAGCGCTCGAAATAGCGAATGCAGAAAAAGAGCAGCTCGATACTGAATGGCAGGCTTTGTGGGCACCTTGTCAAATTGTTCCGCGTACCCCAAGAGAGATGCGGGCTTGGCTGGATGGATTTGAAAAACTACGTGAGCAAGTGGAGCAACTCAATCTACAGCGCCAGAAATCGAGTGAGCTCGAGCAGAACCGTACCAGACACATCCAACGACTTGAAGAACAGCTGCATAAGCTGGGAAGAGAAAGCACCACATCAGTGGAGCTGGAAACCCTGCTCATGGAGTGCGAAGCCGTAGCCGCACGGCTTGATAGCGACAAACACAAACGCGATTCACTTGAAAAAGAGGTCAAGGATCGGGAAGCCGATGTTGAATCCTTGAATGAAACACTTCAATCAGCAAGCGAATCACTCGAATCCTGGAGAACGCAATGGAACGAGATGATGAAGAACCTTGGTTTGCCAAGTGATTCTTCGCCATCAGCGGTTGATGATTTCATTGAAAATGTCAGAACCCTGTTTTCAAAGCA
>NZ_JBHNMF010000342.1:0-3503 GCF_048562965.1 Thiolapillus sp.
GCCCAGGCGCCGCTCATCGACCGGGCCATCAAGAAAATGATGAAGGTACTCAACGCACGGATTGTCGGGCCCAAGCTGCAAATGGCTGAATGATTTCGGCTTACTGCATGTATTTGCGTCCAGAGGCCCGCGAAAGCGGGCTTTTTCTATTGGAAGATATTTTAATACGGCAACGTTATCCTGCGTTCAAGGTAATTGGTTTGCCGTTCTTACTTGTGCAAGAATACTTGCCACGAATCGCTGTAGATCGAGTTTAAGGAGGAAGTGTTTTGACCAGACATACGGAGCGTTTTGGAAGGGCTCTTATCATGGAGTGTGACAATGTTTGAACAGGTGGGTTGCACCTATGTGATCTTCGGCGCCACGGGCAACCTTTCCCGGGAAAAACTCATGCCTGCGCTCTATCACCTGGATGCGGCAGGTGAACTGGAAGCGGAAACCCGTATCGTTGCCAGCGGCCGTCGTGACTGGGATGATGCACGCTGTGTACAGGAGGTACGGGGCTGGGTGGAAGCCAGAGCAAGGGGGGCGCTGGACGAAGCCGTATTCAAACGCTTTGCCGCCAGGCTGAGCTATTTCCGGGGAGACCTGGGTGATGAAGCCACCTGGCCGGCGCTGAAGAACTACTTGCAGTCCCGCGAGGAATTGCCCGCAAACATTGCCTTCTACATGGCTATCCGCCCGGCAGAATTCGGCCTGGTGGTGGACAACCTGGGCAAGCAGGGACTACTGCAGGAAGGTGAATACTGGCGCCGGGTCGTCATCGAAAAACCTTTCGGTTACGACCTGGAAAGTGCTCAGGAACTGCAGAAGGACCTGGCCCGGCATCTCAAGGAAGATCAGATCTACCGCATCGATCACTACCTGGGAAAGAGTACCGTGCAGAACGTGCTGGTTTTCCGTTTCGCCAACACTCTGCTGGAACCCCTCTGGAATCGCAACTATATCGATCACGTGCAGATCACCCATTCCGAAACCGCGGGTGTAGGCAGTCGTGGCGCCTATTATGACGGCAGTGGCGCCATGCGCGACATGATACAAAGCCATCTGCTGCAGCTGCTGACGCTGGTCGCCATGGAGCCGCCGGTATCGATGCAGGCGGAAGAATTGCGGGACGAAAAGGTCAAAGTGCTCAAATCCCTGCGTACCATCGAAGAGGAGCAGGTGCCGGAGCATGCCTTCCGGGCCCAGTACAGCAGCGGGCTGGTAAACGATAGCCTGGTCAAATCCTATCTCGAGGAGGACGGCATACCGCCGGACAGCCGCACCGAAACCTATGCGGCAATGAAACTCTATGTGGACAACTGGCGGTGGCGCGGTGTGCCCTTCTACCTGCGTACCGGCAAGCGGCTGGCGGAGAAACAGTCCATCATCTCCATCTGTTTCCGCCACCCGCCCCAGCAGTTTTTCCGTGATACGGATGTGGGGCCGATGAAGCAGAACTGGATCATGCTGGGTATCCAGCCCTGTGAGTGTATGCGCATGGAAATGACCGTGAAGGAACCTGGGCTGGAGATCCGCACCCGTCAGCGCAGTCTCGATGCACAGCTTCGCGGTGTACATGAGACAACCATCGATGCTTACGAGGAACTGTTACTCGATGTGATGGATGGCGACCGCTCTCTGTTCCTGCGCTACGACGAAGTGGAGTGGGCCTGGCGGGCGGTCGATCCCGTGATCAGGTACTGGCAAAAGGACAGGGAACCCATCCCCCTGTATGCCGCGGGCAGTTGGGGCCCGCCCGAAAGCCGCCGCCTGTTCAACAAGCCAGACCAGCGCTGGCGACACAGCATGGATCCCGAGGAATGAACTGGCAGCCTGTCGACGATGCCGAAGCAGTTGCCACGGAAGCGGCGCAACGGATCATCACCTGCGCAGCGGAATCCATCAGCCGACACGGCCGCTTTTCGCTGGTGCTCGCGGGTGGCGCTACGCCGGCGAGGGCATATCAGCTTCTGGCAGAGAAAGATGCGGATTGGAAGCTGTGGCAGTTTTATTTTGGCGATGAGCGCTGTCTCCCCGTGGACAATCCGCAGCGCAACAACGTGATGGCGATGCGGCACCTGTTCCGGCACATCCCGGTAAAAGAGGATCAGATCCATGTCATACCCGCAGAGGCAGGTGCGGAAGTGGCGGCGGCTGCCTATGCTCGGGAAATCGAACCTGCATTGCCCTTTGACCTGGTGCTGCTGGGCCTGGGTGAAGACGGCCATACCGCTTCTCTTTTTCCCGGCCAGGAACATCCTCAGGATGAAAGGGTGGTGGCGGTGCACGATGCCCCCAAACCGCCTCCGGACCGTGTCAGTCTCAACTACTGTACCCTGGCGTCCGCCGGCAAGCGCCTGTTTCTGGTCAGCGGGAAAGGCAAGGCCGATGCAGTACGGCGATGGCGGCGTGGAGAAGTTATTCCTGCTGCCCGCCTGCCGGATTCCGATGTGCTGGTGGACAAGGCGGCCTGGAATGAGTGACTGGACCGTCTATATCATCCGCTGTTCGGATGACAGTTACTACACCGGCATAACCACTGATGTGGAGCGGCGTTTCGAACAGCACCTGAGTGGCAAGGGCGCAAAGTATTTCTACGGACGCTCCCCGGTGGAAGTGGTGTACACGGAGTATTGTGAGAACCGCAGCCTGGCTTCCCGGCGTGAGGCCCAGATCAAGGGGCTGGACCGTGCTCAGAAGATCCGCCTGTTCAGTCTCCCATCATGACTTGAGCTGCAACGGCTTGCCGCACCGGGTGCAGCGGTATTCCGTTTTGCGGTACTGTATGCGGTTGTGACGGGTGCTGCTCAACTGATGCTCACGGCAGGCGCATACATAGGTAAAGCGCCGCTGCCTGCGCTGCCGGACATTGCCCAGTTTGTATTCGTGACAGCGTGAGGGTTCGAGCCCGTAGGCCTGCATGAGATCCTGCCACTCCCTGCCGTGGGGCCTGATGTTCTTGTGCGGATGCAGACAGTCCATGATGTAATGAGCAACCTCATGGGGTGGCGTGCGTTTGCAGAAGGCGTCGAACTGGACAGCTGCGATATCCATGTTATAGCGGATGCAGGGCTGATAGCCGCCGCGATACTGGCCGGCGGCCCGGCCACGCAAATCGAAGCGCACTTCCGGCACCGGGAAGTCGCGTCTGTACAGCCGGTTCGCCCTTGTCACCCACCGCCGGGTGATTTCGTGTAATTCCTGTTGTTGTTCGGGAGAGAGGAAAACAGACATGGTGATGAAAACATTCCTGGTACTGGTATTTGCTGCATTATTAACCCGGCGACCAAATATGTCGCCCTCAGTGCTTCAAACAGGACGCGTATCAAGGCGCGGCTTGCAGGCAATGGCAAGCCCTTGTCAAAAGCCGCAACACCGATACGCGTCCTGTTTGAAGCACCTAACTAGTTCCCGTCTATAAATGCCAAGTCATTGAAATTCAATTGAAAAACCGAAAAAAGACGATGAGAAATCCGGTGCAGGATGGTACAATTATGATCTAAAGCATTGATACATAA
>NZ_JBHNMF010000343.1:0-3502 GCF_048562965.1 Thiolapillus sp.
GTTGTTGCGTAGTGCTTGGTGACCAGGACGGCTGGGGCACCAATAGGTTGTCAAAGGCCGAGTCGATTTTGGGGACTGGGATGTCCCAAAATCTATCACGAGGCCGAAGACACGCTTGTCGTCTTCACTGAACGCCTTCCAGTCGAACCTGGCGAGCCACGCATCGTGCTCGGCGGGATTGTATTTGCCCTGCAGTTCCAGTTCCGCCAGGCGAATGGCCTTGAAGCCCTCCGCCATCTTGGTCATGTGACCTTCGAACAGGCCCATGGCCATGGAAGGGCTGTCCTGAAACAGGTGACTGGTCCAGGGGAAGGGATAAGGGTTGAAGGGATAGGTGGAGCCCCACACGGAGGTACAGCCGGTGGAGTTGACAATGCCCATTTCCGCACGTCCGTTCTGTGTGGGGCCTTCCCGGTAACGCCAGTGCAGGTCCCGCAGTTTTTCCAGTACGGCCGTCATGTGCTTCAGCCATTCCTTGTCCACCAGCGTGGTTTCGTGTCCCGGATCGATGCTTTCGGAAAGTTTCGCCAGGGTCAGGTCTTCTTCTGTGCTGTCTGTCATTTCATTCAGCACATCGAGATTGCGCAGATCCACACCTTCGGCAAGTTTCAGGCGGATATGCTGTTCCAGCCGGGCGATGAGATCGTCCAGTCGTGCAAGATGCTTTTTCACCCGCGGCTGCATCAGGGTGGTCACCGTAGCGGTGAACAGGTGGATGTTGGTCTTTTCTCCGCAACCCAGGCAGGCGCCGTCACCGCAGACCATGGATGCGTAGGTCTCCTTGTCCAGCAGCAGGGTTTCCAGGGCGCCGATCTTTTCGTCGAGGTCGTCGATGCGGCTGAAGCTCTCGTTTGTCGTGGGAAGATCCAGCCAGAAATTCCAGTCATCGCGCAGCCGCTGAATGGCGGCTTCGTCCTGAGGGGTGGCCACCAGCGCTTTGTCATCGCAGACATCCACGCATTCCATGCAGCCTTTACAGGTATAGGGGTTGATTGTGATGGAAAACAGGCCGCCGCTGTTCGGTGCTTTCTTTTCCCGGTTGTTCCAGTAGGGCTTGGTGACGGCAAATTCAAAGCTGCCGAGTTTGTCCATGAACAGCGCGAGTTCGTTTTCCAGTGCATCCCGGTTGCTTTCTTCGGTTTCGGCATTGCCGAGTGTTTCCAGGATGGCCTGATCCAGCACTTCACGGACACTGACGCTTTCGTCCAGGGTGTTGAGCAGTTCACGCAGACGCTTTTCCACCTTGCGGCTTTCCCGCCGCAGGTAGACCGTGGGTGTGCCGCCGGTCTCTATACGGTCGATAACTGTGGAGAACACTTCGGATACCGTATTCACCAGCCCGGGAATGGAACTGTCAGGACAGATGGTGTAACAGTCGCCGCAGGCCGTGCAGTTTTCAGCCACCCATTTCGGGTATTCGAAGCGTATCTGGGTCATGTCGCGGTACACGCCGGTGGCGGCCGGCACCAGAGACAGCGCCTGATGCGGGTCGGCGAGGTTGTCCGATCCCTGTCCCTGGGCGTAGAAACTGCCGGTCTGTTCCCAGAAACGGTGTATGTCGGCTATGGCGCCGTTGCCCTGAGGCAGCTTTTTGAGCAGTACGGGCAGGTTGATTTCCTGTTTCAGTTCGCGTGCGGCATGTACGTTGACCTGCCTGCTGGTGATTTCATGTATTTCATCGAAGCCCCGGCGTACGATGCGCAGGTTGTCCTCCACCACGCCTTTGCCCTTGGCGCCGAACTTCGCCTGCAACTGGTTCTCGATGGCGGTAAACAGTTTCTTTTCGTCCATGCCGGTTATTTCCATCAGTGGCGAACCGGCGAAGAATGCTCCCTGGAAAGCGTTGCCCTGCATGCGCAGCTGCAGTTCCGGGTTGGATGCCTCTTCACGGGCAATCATGAAGCCATCGATGTAGAAAACCCGGATATCGTTCTTGATGACCTGCTGTTGCATCCAGCGGGGGAAACTGGCCCAGACTTCGGCCTCGTTTGTCAGCGAGGATTGTATGATCAGGGTGCCACCTTGCTTCAGGCCCGCCAGGGGGTTGGAATGTCCAAAAACGTTGGGGTCCGGACTGAGCACCACATCCACGTATTTGTATTCACAGTTCAGAGGAATGGGCGTGGGCGCCACGGCCAGGTAGTAAGTCGTGGGTTGTCCTTTCTTTTCCGAGCCGTACTTGGGGTTGGCCTTGATTTCCCATCCCAGCAGATCGTAGAGGGTCATGACCAGGTTCTTGCCGGTGGTGATGGCGCCCCAGCCACCCACGGAATGCATGCGCACGGTGATGGAGTCCTCCGGCATGAGGTTGGGGTTTTCCGATCCCCTGATTGCAAGATCGCCGATATGGGGATAGGCATTCAGCAGATCCTGTATATGGATTTCCTGCTTGGGGTTGGCTGCCTCGCGCACGAAATCGATACCCAGGTAGAAGAATGGCCGGTGTGGCCCGTCGGGGAGCATGTTTTCGATGGCGCCGATGAGTCCTTCCGGCTGCAGATCTCTCGAACCCATGCCGTAGGCGCCCGAATACAGCCGCGGCAGCTCTTTCAGGCTGCTGTAACTGGCGTAGGCAGGGTAGGGTTTGTCGCTCTGTGACTGACCGTTTTCGACACACTTGGATAATGCGGCGCGGACTTCACGCATCAGTGGCAGGTCTTCCGCCAGCGGCTGATCCGTGCGTTCCAGGACCACCACCCCTTTCCTGCCCCTGAGTGCCTTTCCCAGCAGATCACCGGGGAAGGGGCGGAACATGGCAATATCCACCACGCCCACGTTCAGCTTGCGGGTTTTCTTCAGGTATTGAGCCACGCCTCTTGCCTGGACCACCATGGATCCCATGCCCACGATGACATAGTCGGCTTTTTCGATATCGAAGCTGTTGATGCGGCCGTAACGGCGGCCGGTGAGTTCGTGGTATTCGGCCATCACCTGTTCGGCAATCTGCGGAATATGGTCATAGAAATAGGGGCGTTGGGCAGCCTGTGTCTGCATATAGGCATCCTGGTTCTGCACAACGCCGGATTGCATGGGATTGTCCACGTCCCAGATTGCCGGGACACGGCGCCGGGTCTCGCCAAACAGCAGTTTTTGCGCGGGGGTGGGGCATTCGATCTCATCTTCCGGTCTGCCCAGGAATTCACTGATCAGTTCCCGTTCCGGCACCTGCAGCGGTTCGATCAGGTGGGTGGTGAGAAATCCGTCCTGTGCGACAGCGACCGGGGTCAGGGACAGCTCCGCGATCTTTCGTCCGATGAGATTCAGATCGGCCGCGCTCTGGGCATCCCTGGCAAACAGCTGGAAGAAACCCGTGTCATCGATGCAGTGAAAGTCATCGTGCCCGCAATGTACGTTGAGGCTGGCCTTGGTGATGGCTCGGCAGCCGATGTTGAGTACATAGGGCAGGCGCTTGCCGGCGGCGGCGTACAGGGATTCGTGCATGAAGGCCACACCCTGGGAGGAAGAGAAATTGGTGGCGCGCAGACCGGTCATGCTCATGCCG
>NZ_JBHNMF010000344.1:0-3501 GCF_048562965.1 Thiolapillus sp.
CGTGCTGGAATCTGTCTCGTCGTTTTGGTAAGTGGGAAGTTTCTCTTACACACACCGTACTGGAGTCTGTGGCGTCATTCGTCGGGTGGGGAGTTTCTCTTACACGCCCCAAGCTCGAATCTGTCTCTTCGTTCGGCGGGTGGGGAGTTTCCCTTACACGCCCCGTGCTGGAACGTATCTCTTTGTTCGGTGGGTGGGGAGTTTGTCTTATACTACCGGTGGTCAATTCTGTCAGGTCGTTGAGCGCGGTAGGAGTGTCTCTTACACGCCCCGTGATGGAGACTGTACCGTCGTTCGGTAGGTGGAGAGTTTCTCTTACACGTCCAGTGTTTGAATCCGTCTCGTCGGTCGGCGGATGGGGAGTGTCTGTTACATGACCCCGTGCTAAATACTGTCTCGTTGTTTTGGTAGGTGGGGAGTTTCTCTTACACACCTCGTGCTGGAATCTGTCTGCTCGTTCGGTGGATTGGAGGTCTGTGTTACACGCCCCATGCTGAATTCTGTCCGGTCTTTTATCTGCAATCTGTCTCGTCGTTTGGTAAGTGGGACTTTATCTTAAACGCCCAGTGCTAGAGTCTGTCTGTTCATTCGGCGGGTGGCGAGTTTCTCTTACACGCCCCGTGGTCAAATTTGTCAGGTCTTGTTATTCGTCGAGTGGGGAGACGGGTTTGGAGTCTCACTTAAACACTCCCTGCTGGAACCTGTCTTATCGTTTTGGTAGGGAGGGAGGTAGGGAGTTTCTCTTACACGCCCCGTGCTGGATTCTGTCTTGTTATTCGTCGTCTTGGGAGTCTATCTTACACGTCCCGGGCTGGAACCAGTCCCGTCATTCGGAAGGTGGGGAGTTTCTCTTACACGCCCCTTGCTGGAATCCGTCTGATCGTTCGGCGGATGGGGAGTTTCTCTTACACGCCCCGTGATGGAATCCGTCTTGTTACTCGTCGTCTGGGGAGTCTGTCTTACACATCCCTTGCTGGAATCAGTCTAGTCACTTGGTTGGTGGGGAGTTTCCCTTACACCCCCCCGTGCTAGAATCTGTCTGATCGTTAGGTGGATGGGTAGTCTCTGTTACACGACCCCTTGCTGAATTTTGTTTGATCGTTTGTCGCGGGTGGAGTCTCTGTCTTCCACACCCCGTGCTTGAATCTGTCCCGTCGTTTCTGTAGGTGGGGAGTTTCTCTCACATGCACCGTGCTAAAATTAGTCTGCTCATTTGGTAGGTGGGGAGTTTCTCTTACACGTCCAGTGTTTGAATCCGTCTCGTCGGTCGGCGGATTGGGAGCGTCTGTTTCATGACCCCGTGCTAAACTCTGTGTCGTCGTTTTGGTAGGTGGGGAGTTTCTCTTACATGTTGAAATCTGTCAGGTCGTTCGTCGGGTTTGGTAGTCTCTCTTACACAGCCCGTGATTGAGTATGTCTCGTCATTCTTCAGGTGGGAAGAATGTCTTACACGCCCCATGCTGAAATCTGTCTCTTTGTTCCGCGGATGGGGAGCTTCTCTTACACGTCCCCCGTGTACGAGTCTGTCTGTTCGTTCGCTAAGAAGTCGCTCATACGTGCCCCGTGTTGGAATTAGTCTCGTCATTTGCTGGTGCGGGAGTCTCTTTTACACGCCACTTCCTCGAAGCTGTCTCGCTGTTCAGCGGGTTGGGAGTTTGTCTTATACGCCCGGTTGTCAATTATGTCAGGTCGTTCAGCGCATTTACAGGGTCTCTTACATACCCCGCGCTGGAATGTGTCTGCTCGTTCGGCGGATCGGGAGTCTCTCTTACAGTCTCTGATATCTCCCATGCTGAATTCTGTCCGCTTGTTTATGTGCAGTCTGTCTCGTCGTTTGGTAAGTGGGAGTTGATCTTAAACGCCCCGTGCTGGAGTCTGTCTGTTCGTTCGGCGGGTGGGGAGTTTCTTTTACACGCCCCGTGCTGGAATCTGTCTTGTTGTTCGTCGAGTGGGAAGTCACTCTTACACGCCCTATGCTGCAATCAGTCACGTCATTTGGTAAGTGTGGAGTTTCTGATAAATACCCGGTGCTGGAATCAGTCTGGTCGATTCACTGATTGAGAGACTCTGCTACATGGCCCCGTACTGTTTTGTGTCCGGTCGTTTGTCGGGTTTGGAGTCTCACTTACACACTCCGTGCTGGAACTTGTCTTATCGTTTTGATAGGTAGGGAGTTTCTCTTACACGCCCCGTGCTGGATTCTGTCTTGTTATTCATCGTCTGGGGAGTCTGTCTTACACGTCCCGGGCTGGAATCAGTCCCGTCATTCGGAAGGTGGGGAGTTTCTCTTACACGCCCCTTGCTGGAATCAGTCTGATCGTTCGGAGGATGGGGAGTTTCTCTTACACGCCCCGTGCTGGAATCCCTCTTGTTATTCGTCGTCTGGGCAGTCTGTCTTATACGTCCAGTGCTACAATCAGTCCCGTCATTCGCTAGGTGGGGAGTTTCTCTTACACGCCCCTTGCTGGAGTCCGGCTGATCGTTCGGCGGAGGGGTAGTTTCTCTTACATACCCCGTGTGGTATTCTCTCTGACATCAGCACGGGGTGTGTAAGAGAAACTCCACACCTACAGAAACGCCGAGACAGTTTCCAGCATGGCGTGTGTGATAAACAGACTCTACCCGATAAACGACCAGGCAGAATTCAGCACGGGTCGTGTAAGAGAAACTCCCCACCCACCGAAACGACGAGAAAGATTCCAGCACAGGGTGTGTAAGACAGAGACTCCACCCGACAAACGACCGGTCTCGTCATTTGGTAGGTGTGGAGTTCCTCTTACACGCCCCGTGTTGGAATCTGTCTCGTCGTTCGGCGGATGGGGAATGTCTGTTACATGCCCCCGTGATCAATTCTGTCTTGTCGTATGTCGGGTGGGGAGTCTGTCCTCCACACGCCGTGCTGGAATCTGTCTCGTCGTTTTGGTCAGTGGGCAGTTTCTCCTACACGCCCCGTGCTGGAATCTATTTGATCGTTCCACGGGTTGGGAATCTCTCTTATACACACCGTGCTGGAATCTATCTCGTCGTTTTGGTAGGTGGGGAGCTTCTCTTACACGCCCCATGCTCGAATCTGTCTCTTCGTTCGGCGGATGGGGAATTTCTATTACAAAATCCTTGCTGGAGTCGGTCTTTTCTTTCGGTGCGCGGGGACTTTCCCTTACACGCCCCGTACTGGAATGGGTTTCGTCGTTCGGCGGGTGGGGAGTTTCTCTTACACGCCCCGTGCTGGAGTCTGTCTCGTCGGTCGGCGGATGGGGAGTGTTTGTTACATTCCCCCGTGCTTAAACGTGTCCGGTCGTTTGTCGGGTAGGGAATCTCTCTTCTACACACCATGCTGGAATCTGTCTCGTCGTTTTGGTAAGTGGGAAGTTTCTCTTACTCACACCGTACTGGAGTCTGTGGCGTCATTCGTCGGGTGGGGAGTTTCTCTTACACGCCCCAAGCTCGAATCTGTCTCTTCGTTCGGCGGGTGGGGAGTTTCCCTTACACGCCCCGTGCTGG
>NZ_JBHNMF010000345.1:0-3496 GCF_048562965.1 Thiolapillus sp.
GTTCATGCCTGGGGGTCATGTATGCGGAAGGCCAAGGTGTGCGGCAGGATTTAAAAGAAGCCGTAAAGTGGTACCGCAGAGCCGCCGAGCAAGGTTATGCCCTTGCCCAGTACAATCTGGGGGTCATGTATGCCAACGGCCAAGGTGTTCGGCAGGGCAAACAGGAAGCCGTAAAGTGGTACCGCAAAGCCGCTGAGCAAGGTGTTACCCTTGCCCAGTACAATCTGGGGGTCATATATAACAACGGTCAAGGCGTGCAGCAGGATAAAAAAGAAGCTGTAAAGTGGTTCCGCAAAGCTGCTGAGCAAGGTTATGCCAGTGCCCAGTACAACCTGGGGGTCATGTATGACAATGGCCAAGGTGTGCGGCAGAATGACAAGGAAGCTGTGAAGTGGTACCAAAAAGCCGCTGTGCAAGGTCACGTGAATGCTCAGCGCAATCTGGGACTCATGTATGCCAATGGCCGGGGCGTACGGCAGGATTTCAAAGAGGCCGTAAAGTGGTACCAAAAAGCTGCTGAGCAAGGTTTACCCAAGGCCCAAGTAAACTTGGGACTCATGTATGGAGAAGGCCAAGGCGTACGGCAGGATTTCAAAGAAGCTGTGAAGTGGTACCGAAAAGCTGCTGAGCAAGGTTTAACTGAGGCTCAGATCATCCTGGGGGGCATGTATTCCGCCCCGGCCGAGGCGTACGGCAGGATAAATCGACCGCAAAAGAATGGTACGGAAAAGCTTGCGACAATGGGTTTCAGGGTGGTTGTGATGCGTATCGGGAATTGAATGAAGCGGGTTTCTGAAGCGCAAATGAGTGGGAAAAGCCGTCTCGATAAGATGACTGAATGCAGGGCGCTTTGTTGGGGGATGTGACCAGCAATTCAGCCAGTTGCAGGAAGACCGCCGAACTGAAGAGGTTTACCCCGATATCCGGGCACGGATGGGGAAGATACCACGATCTACCCCCCAGTGCTGGAGGTCGATATAGTGGCTGCTTTGGATCTGGTCATTTGATGGTGACTATATGTGCTAAACTGGTCATGAGTACCTGACCATTTGGAGCAGATCATGAAAATCAACGCCACCGAGTTCAAGGCCAAGTGCCTGAAGCTGATGGATGAAGTCGCCAAGACCCACGAACCCGTCATCGTTACCAAGCGCGGTAAGCCCATCGCCAAGCTGGTGCCAGTGGAGCCGGAGGAAGAAAAGCAGCCAAACTATTTCGGTTGCATGGCCGGCACCATCAAGATCACCGGGGACATCATGGCGCCCATTGAAGGTGAGGATTGGGAGGCCGCGCTGGGCGAGGAGGCGCATTTTTATGAGGGACTGGGCGTGGTGGAGGGGAAGCCGGACGAGGATGAACAATGACCGAAGATTACCTCGTCGATACCCACATCTGGTTGTGGTATGCCCTGGGTAACAAGAAACGCCTGCCATCCCAAGTGGCACAACGCCTCACCACGCTGGACGAACAGCAACGCCTGTACTTGTCCGTCATGTCGGTATGGGAGCTTGGCATGCTGGTTTCCAAGAACCGCATTCAGCTGGGATGTGCTACCATTGCGTGGGTCGATGTATTTTTCGAGCGTACCCGGTTTCAGCTCCTTGACCTGAACATTGGCGTGGTACTGGACGCCAATGCACTGCCAGGCCACTTCCATTCCGACCCCGCCGACCGGCTGATCGTCGCCACCGCACGCCACCACGGCCTCACGCTGATCACCGACGATCGCAAGATTCTCGACTACGGCGCCCGGGGCTATTTGCGTGCCCGCGCCTCGAACGACATGGAAAGACCTATATGAGGATGAAGAGCTATTTTCTTGAATTACAAGGTGATTTCTCCTGATTCATCCGCCCGGAAATGCAGGTGGGGCGCGTTTTTCTGCCAAGAGACATATAGTGAGGAGCGCTAGCTTAAAGACTCAAGCAAGGAAGAGGTCCGTCGCTGAATTGTAATGTTCATATGGTAAAAAATTACTAAGGTCATAAAGAGAAACTAGGGGCGGCAAAGTTCAGTATCTGGTAATTTCCTGCAATTACTTATGGATGTTGTTGGCCCGTCCGCTGCAAACTGCAAAATACGAATTCAGGTCAACCCAATTTTCCAGGAGATTGCCGCATGATCAACCCCATTGGCTCTGATACTCTGCTTCCCCTGTTCGTCTACGACGTGGACGAGCACCATGCCCTGACGAAGGAAGCTGAAAGCCTGCCTTCTGTCATCATCACTTCACCCGCTGCCGGTAACGCGGTCATGCTGGGTGGTGGCTATTTTACGCCTCTCAAGGGCTTCATGAACGTGGCCGATGCCATGGGCGCTGCTGAGAAAATGACCCTCACCGACGGTTCTTTCTTCCCGGTTCCTGTGATGAACCTGGTGGATGACGACGCCATTGCCGCTATCGGCGACGCCAAGCGCATCGCCCTGCGCGATCCCAACGTGGAAGGCAACCCCGTGCTGGCGGTGATGGATATCGAGAACATCGAGAAAGTCGGTGAAGATCAGATGGCTGTCATGCGTGACAAGGTGTATCGCACCGACGATCCTGAGCATCCCGGCGTGGCCGCATTCATGGGTCAGGGCCGCAATGCCATTTCCGGTCCCATCAAGGTGCTGAACTTCTCCTATTTCCAGACGGATTTCCCGGATACCTTCCGTACCGCTGTGGAAATCCGCAACGAGATCAAGGAACACGGCTGGAATACCGTGGTGGCTTTCCAGACCCGCAACCCCATGCACCGCGCTCACGAAGAACTGTGCCACATGGCCATGAAAGATGTGAATGCCGATGGCGTGGTCATCCACATGCTGCTGGGCAAGCTCAAGCCGGGCGATATTCCTGCTCCCGTGCGTGATGCAGCGATCCGCAAGATGGCTGAGCTGTACTTCCCGCCCAACACCGTGATGATCACCGGTTACGGCTTCGACATGCTCTATGCCGGTCCCCGCGAGGCGGTGCTGCACGCTTATTTCCGTCAGAACATGGGCGCCACTCACTTCATCGTGGGCCGTGACCATGCCGGTGTTGGTGACTACTACGGTGATTTCGACGCCCAGACCATCTTCGACGATGAAGTGCCTGCCGGCGCCATGCAGATCGAGATCTACAAGGCGGACCACACGGCATACTCCACCAAGCTGAACAAGGTCATCATGATGCGTGACGCGCCCGAAGGGCATACCAAGGAAGACTTTGTGCTGCTGTCCGGCACCAAGGTGCGCGAGATGCTGGGCCGGGGCGAAGCGCCTCCCCCCGAGTTCTCCCGTCCCGAGGTGGCCAAGATCCTGATGGAGTATTATCAGTCACTCGACAGCTGATACCGGTTCTTTGCTGAACGAAAAGCCCGCTTTCGAGCGGGCTTTTTTGATTCAGGGGTAACTAGAGTTTAGAGTAAGCAACATTGTTCCACCGTATATTTTCGGGTGAAATAAAGTTGCTATTTTGTTCATACTGCCCGTTAGAGCTTGTTCTATACGCTGATTGCTGCATCCTGCT
>NZ_JBHNMF010000346.1:0-3478 GCF_048562965.1 Thiolapillus sp.
CCTGATCGATATCTGGCTCTACATTGCCCAGGATAATCCTGCTGCAGCCGATAACTTACTTGATTCCTTTGAGGAGAAAGGCCAACTGCTGGCAGAGAACCCAGAACTGGGGCAAGCAAGGTCAGATATTGCTGAAGATTTCCGATATTTGCCGGTTGGGCGCTATCTAATGCTTTACCGCATGATTCCCAACGGGATTGAACTAGTGAGAGTGGTGCAAGGTATGCGACTTTTGAGTGCGATATAGGCTGTGCTGTTGTGTTGCGCTGGGTCAATCCTGACAATCGGCGCTACTACCAGGCTGATCTGGTTAAGGATCTTTTTGGCGACTGGACGCTGGTTAAAGTATGGGGCAGCCTGGATTCTCATCGAGGGAATCAGAAAATATGCCTGGTTTCTGGCAAAGAGAAAGGACTGGCGGAAATCCAGAAGCTGATGAAAGAGAGAGAATGTCGGGGCTATAGAATGATACAAAAAAC
Source organism: Thiolapillus sp. (assembly GCF_048562965.1). Lineage (NCBI taxonomy): Bacteria > Pseudomonadati > Pseudomonadota > Gammaproteobacteria > Chromatiales > Sedimenticolaceae > Thiolapillus > Thiolapillus sp. Next base: position 480 of record NZ_JBHNMF010000346.1, read on the forward strand.
GGCAGAAACATAAAAATGTTTGAACAAACTTTCAAAAATATCGACGATGTCCTCTGGAAAGAAGCCGGCTGTTCCTCAGAGCTGGACTACACAGAGCAAACCTCTTGGATGCTCTTCCTCAAATACCTGGATGACCTGGAGGGTGAACGCGCCATCGAGGCAGAGTTGGTTGGCAAACGCTATGATTTCATCATTGATGAGAAGCATCACTGGTCTCGCTGGGCCGCTCCAAAGACCTCAGAAGGCCGCTTTGATTACGATGCAGCCCTGACCGGTGATGATCTGATCCAATATGTGGATACTGAGCTTTTCCCTTACCTGAGTGGATTCAAACATCGTGCTTCCTCCCCAGATACCATCGAATACAAGATTGGAGAGATTTTTGGGGAGATAAAGAACAAATTTCAGAGCGGCTATTCCCTGCGGGATGCCCTGGAACTGGTTGATGAATTGCATTTCAAGTCTCAAAAGGAGAAGCACGAACTCTCCCATCTCTACGAGACCAAGATCAAGAACATGGGCAATGCTGGTCGCAATGGTGGCGAGTACTACACTCCAAGGCCACTGATTCGAGCCATGGTCCATGTCATCAAACCCACCCTGGGCGAAACTATCTACGATGGTGCCTGTGGTTCCGCAGGATTCCTGTGTGAATCGCATGACTACCTTCGTTATAACGCAGAGGGGGGTAGCGCCAAGCTCTCTACCCAACAGCTAAACACACTGCAAACCAAGACTTTTTACGGCAAAGAGAAGAAGAGCCTGGCCTATGTGATCGGGATCATGAATATGATTCTGCATGGCATCGAGGCTCCGAACATTCTCCACACCAATACGCTGACTGAGAACTTGGCTGATGTTCAGGAAAAAGATCGCTACGACATCATCCTGGCTAATCCTCCATTCGGAGGTAAGGAACGCAAAGAAATCCAGCAAAACTTCCCGATCAAGACAGGGGAGACCGCCTTTCTATTCCTGCAGCATTTCATCAAGTATCTGAAAGCAGGCGGCAGGGCAGCTATGGTTATCAAGAACACCTTTCTTTCCAACTCGGATAATGCCTCCAAAGCGCTTCGCCAAGAGCTATTAGAGAACTGCAACCTTCATACGGTGCTGGATTGCCCAAGCGGTACGTTTCTTGGCGCTGGCGTTAAAACGGTGGTGCTTTTCTTTGAAAAGGGAGCGCCCACCAGAAAGATCTGGTATTACCAGTTAGATCCCGGTAGAAACATGGGCAAGACCAATCCGTTAAATGATAATGATCTCAAGGAGTTTGTGGAGCTACAAGCTAGCTTTGCTGAAAGTGAGAAGTCTTGGACGGTGGATGCTGGGGATGTTGATCAGAACAGCTTTGATCTATCTGTGAAGAACCCCAATGCACCTGAAGAAGCGCCTTTGCGAGAGCCGGAGGAGATTCTGGAGGAAATAGCGGCACTGGATGCTGAGAGCGCGAAGGTGTTGGAAGGGATTAGGGGAATGTTGTGAGCCAAATGTCGGCAGATTGGGTAGTTAAACGTCTTGATGATGTATTGAAATTGGAGTATGGCAAACCCTTGCCGAAGGAAGATCGTGACGATAATGGTGAATATCCAGCCTATGGCGCTAATGGAATCAAGTGCCGCACAAATCGCTTCTATCGAAATAAACCAAGCATCATTGTGGGCAGAAAAGGTTCTGCAGGTGAGGTCAATCTCTCTGCCGATAAGTTTTGGCCGCTAGATGTGACCTACTTTGTCGATTATGATGAGGAGCATTATGACCGGATGTTTCTTTATTACTGCCTATTATCCCTAAAGCTTCAATCTCTTGCGAAAGGCGTGAAACCAGGTATCAATCGTAATGATGTTTACGCTATTGAACGAGCTTTTCCACCCCTCCCCGAACAAAAACGCATCGTCGCCATCCTGGATGAAGCCTTCGCCGCTATCAGTCAGGCAGTTGCCAATGCCGAGAAGAACCTCGCCAATGCGCGTGAGTTGTTTGAGAGTTATCTTAATAATGTATTTGAGAAGAAGGGTGATGAATGGGAGGAGAAACCTTTGGGTCAGATTTGCGAGAATTTAGATAGCAAACGTATCCCTATCACAAAAGCGAAAAGAGAGAGTGGAGATATCCCTTACTACGGTGCATCAGGAATTGTTGATTATGTAGCAGATTACATCTTTAATGAGGAATTGCTCTTAGTTTCCGAGGATGGTGCTAACCTGCTGGCAAGAACTTACCCGATAGCCTTTTCAATAACTGGAAAGACCTGGGTTAATAATCACGCTCATGTTCTACGCTTTGAGAACAAGGAAACCCTTCAATTCGTAGAATATTATTTTAACTCAATTTCGCTGGAACCGTATGTGAGCGGGATGGCTCAACCAAAACTTAATCAGAAAGCATTGAATTCCATACCAGTTCCACTTCCAGATCTCTTGGAGCAAAAGCGCGTTGTGAAGATATTTAATGCTCTGGCGAAGGAAATCCAGCACCTCGAAACCATCTACCAACAAAAACTCACTGCCCTGGCTGAACTCAAACAATCCATCCTACAAAAGGCTTTCAGTGGTGAACTGACAGCCGATGCTAGTTCCATCATGGAAGATACCGTCGCATGAATGAAGGAGAGCTAAGCACACGCGACATACTTTTAGAATTTGGCTTTCAACCAGATGAGAGTGTGATATCAGATGTCCAGCCAGGCTTGGCTCTCCGTTTGGGTGACTTCAAACTCTCTGCTTCCTGGGTTGTAAATGACCATTATGTAGACATTGTATTGCTTAGCGGTGTTTACAATACAGGCCGTACAACAGGCATGATTGATATTCAATTGCCACGACAGATGGAATCTAGAGAGTGTCCATCCATAAACCCTCGGTTTTACGGATTCCAACAACCGCTGCCAGCCATGGAGAGCGAAGCGAAGGCTGGTAGTCCCCAGTAGCCGCGAGGCCGCACTGTTTTCCCGGCGTGCCTTGCGCCAGAGGGAAAACAAAGTAGGCCTCCGAACGCGG
>NZ_JBHNMF010000347.1:0-3472 GCF_048562965.1 Thiolapillus sp.
GGCTTCCGCAATAAAGAGCGGTTTGCCAATGCCATTTACTTCCATCTCGGCGGGTTGGATCTTTACCCTGATGGGATTACTAGATGATGGGCGCCCACTCAATCAGGGGAAGAGCCCAATATGGTATTGGCAATGCCAGAGAACATGCGTTAACTTTTCAAAACAGCTCATTGTTATTTCTCCGAAATTAATTCAGTTGTGGGGACAGCTCAGTTTCGGGTTGTAACATGGGCCGTATCAGTCGTGACAGGCTGAGCCTATCACTCATGACCACGTCCTAAGGACGTGGGTTTCTACGCTAAACTAAAGACACCGGTACGCCCTGTTGCCGCATCGGCATCACTGTCAAAGCTGTCCTGCAGGGTACCGCTGCCCTGATTGGTCGCTGTGAAGCTGTAACCTGCGGGAGCCACGAAGCGTATTTCGTAGTTCCCGGCAGGCAAGCCGGTAAATCCATAGTAGCCACTGCCATCCGTGGTGGTGGTTTGAACAACCGCACCGGAACCGTCGAGCAGTTCTACTGTTACACCGGCAATACCGCTTTCTTCAGTATCCCGTACGCCGTTGCCGTCATCATCATGCCAGACATAGTTGCCTATGCTGCCCAGTGCCGTATCCAGAAAATCATTGCCGCTACTGTCACCGCCCGGAGCAAGGGTTACGGCAACAGCGTTGTCATTGGCACCATCCGTGTCCGCGGTGGAACTGTGACCTGCAGGATCTGATTCTTCGATGCTGTAGTTACCCGGGGCCAGGCCATTGAAGCTGTAGCTGCCGTCAGCCGCCGTGGTGGTCGTCGCCACGATGGTGCCTGTGCTGTCACGCAGAACCACAATCACGCCGCCGAGGCCACTGTCACTGTCTGCAAAGTCACCATCCGCATCAGTGTCCAGACGCACCTGGCCGCTGATGCTGCCCATATCGGGCTGATAGCCATCATTGCCGGCATCCGCTGTACTACCGGCGGGCACCGTGACCGTGGTGGGATCCGCTCCGGCAGTCTGGGTATGGTTTGCCGGAAAATCCGGATCGGTTTCATCCACGTTGACCGTTGTAGATCCTGCCGGAACAGTGGCTGAGTAGTTGCCGCTGGCATCGGTGCTGACCGTCTGGGTTGCACCGGTACTGTCGGTGATCACCACGTCCACATTGGGCAGGTTGGGCTCACCCGCATCCTGGTTGCCATTGCCGTTGGTATCGATGAACAGATGGCCCGTTACCGTACCGGGGTTGGGCTGGTAGCCGTCATCGCCTGCATTTCCCGTACCACCCGCCGGTACCGTGACCGTGGTGGGATCCGCTCCGGCAGTCTGGGTATGGTTCGCCGGAAAGTCCGGATCGGTCTCGTCAACATCTACAGTCGTGGAGCCGGCTGGCACACTGGCGGTGTAGTTGCCGCTGGCATCGGTACTGACCGTCTGGGTCGCGCCGGTGCTGTCGGTGATCACCACATCCACGTTGGGCAGGTTGGGCTCACCTGCATCCTGACTGCCATTGCCGTTGGTGTCGATAAACAGGTGGCCGGTTACCGTGCCGGGGTTGGGCTGGTAACCATCGTTACCCGCATCCGTTGATGTATTGACAACAACGGTAACCGTGCTGGGATCACTGCCGGCAGTGGCAGTGGTATTGTGATTCGCAGGGAAATCGGCATCGGACTCGTCCACGTCCACCGTGGCATTTCCGTAGACAATATCATTCAGAGTCCAGTCTCCATTGGCATCGGATGAAACCCTGTGTATCCCGCCCTGGCTGTCGGTGACAACCACGTCCACATTGGGTAGGTCGGGTTCTCCTGCATCCTGGGAGCCATTGCCGTTGGTGTCGATGAACAGGTGGCCGTAGGTATTCCCCCTGTCGGTATCGAGAAAATCGTTGCCATTGGCGATACCCGAACTGCCGAGAACAACGGCAATGCTGTTGTCATTGCCGCCATCACTGTCCTGGGTGGATACATGATTGGCGGGATCGGTTTCGGTGACCGTGTAAGTTCCAACCGGCAACTCTGTAAAGCTGTAACTGCCATCAGGCGCCGTTGTCGTGGTCCCAACCACGGCTCCCCCGCTATCCCTCAGCGTGATGGTTACGCCGCCGATGCCGTTCTCCGCATCAGCCAGGTCACCATCCTGATCCACATCGAGGCGCACCTGCCCACTGATGATGCCCAGCAGCTGGATCTGGTAGTCCTCCACCTCCCCGGTGAAGGCTTCTTCATCATTTCTGATGCTGTTCTGGTTGAACACATCATTGGCTGGCCCATCGCCACCATTGACGCTGTAGCGGAAACGCGCATAGCTGTTCCCTGAATAACCCGTGGAGGGCACGGTGACACTCAGAGAAATCGCGGTACCAGCCGTTCCGGGTACATCAGCTGCGATCTGCTCGCCCGCATCACTGAAATCCCCGTCGCCATTGAAATCGATCCAGGCATTGAGAAAACCGCTGCTTCCTGCCACATCCGATCCCGGCATGATATCGATGGTGACCGTATCACCGATGGCAAAGATATGCCCCTGCAAACCGGCACCGCCAGCGGTAACGCCGTCATCGTCGTTACCCGGATCATTGTCCGTATCATTGTCGTCACCCAGGGCATTTCCAGCAGCAGCCTGGGGCCACGATGTTGTCATCGTCATCCACGACTGATCCCAGAAACGCCAGGTTGTCGGTGCTGGCAAACACAGGCAGGCTATGCGCCGCATAACCGTAGCTGGCAGGCGCATCACCGTAGTCGGAACGGGCACCGGCATTGCAGCTCAGGGACTCGGCATCGGCCGAGCCGCCGAACGTCGCTGCTTTCATCATGTTCCCGTTGGTGGGATCAATAGTGAATATGCTGCGGCCTTCACCGCTAGCCCCCTGGTCTTCTTCAAGATACAGCAGGCCATCTGCGGCAAAGGTCAGACCTTCGCCATCCACAGCCAGCTGAGCCTCTGCGACAAAGGTGGTTACACCGGTAGCCATGTCGATAGTGTAGATATCGACATTACTGTTGTTTCCGGCAGGCGCACTGAGGTCATCGGAACCATAGAACTGCCCGGCTCCATTGTTGGCCCTTGGGTCATATGCCAAGCCGGTGATGGCCACCCCGTTAACATCAACTGGAGTGCCGATCTGACTCCAATCGTCAGCATTACCGGGAATATCATCCAGTCCATCCGGATCAAAGGCACGAATCTAATTGCTGTTGCTGCCAGAAGTACCTTCGCCAACCGTGACATAGAGTGCTTCAGTGCTGGTGGCGTAGTGGGTCTGGAAAATGGCCCCCTCAACGGCACGGTTTCCCGCCTCGATGATATCGTCCTTGATCTTCGTTGCCGCGCCGGTGCTGGTATCGACTTCATACAAATCACACGGACCGGTATTGTCCGAGTCACATTGGAATGTATAGAGCTTGCGGTTGTGTCAAGTCCCGATAGATCATAGATTTTCTTTTTGAATAATTCCGGTTGTTTTTTGTGCCAATCCTTAA
>NZ_JBHNMF010000348.1:0-3463 GCF_048562965.1 Thiolapillus sp.
AAATTCAGATGTTTAACTTGAATTCGAACAGGACTTTGCCCATGACAGAATGGGTCGAGTAGATGGGCTCCACAACAGGTTAGGATCGTGTTGGCATTCTCTGTTTGCCGGCTGGTTTCCCACCGGTGCCGCAATATCCTCTCCGTACTGTCGCATCACCACACCCCTCACAGAACCGTGCTTGCGCTACTCACGCACACGGCTCCTCAACAACACGCTTCGCGGAAGAAGTCACCATAGGTTCACCTGAATTCGCGGGGGAGGCAACGGGAAGCGTTGGCGCAGCAGCCGGAACTTCTCGAAATTCAGACTGCCACGCTTTCCACGCCGGCCTAGCCATTTGAAAAGTATCACCTGAATCCGTATTTTCAAATGCGGCCTTCAATTTTGCTCGCTGATTCTTACATCTGGTAGCGTTATTTGACTGGCGGCTGCCTTGTTTGACTGCTCAGCGACATGATTTTCAGCGGGGCTGCCGCAAGAATGACACACCGACGGATTTCAGGCGCACTGCTCCATGGGGCAAGGCTTATCCGCTATGATCCGGTACGTCTAGCCATAGGCCAGTTTTCGATACACCGCATTAAAGGCCTGCAGCGATCGACAACCTCTGCCAAAACTTATCTTGATGGTGCGCGCTGTTTTGATGATACGTGCGGCAACATACATCAGTTCCTGCATCACGGTTCTGATCCGTCGCCTCTGCGCCTTGCTCCGCTTGGGTGACTTCGACCCTCCGCCGGCACGAAGTGCCAGCTCTTAATCTCTCCTCCATAACCGGCGCGTTCTTCAGCGATCATCCCATCAGCAAGACCACTACCGAGGGTATCGAGCACCATCTGCTCGACCGTATTTTCTTCATTGAAAACTGTCATCCCCTCTCCCCGCAAGCTGTCCATCATAACTCTCTGGCTCAGTCAAACAAGCTCACAACTATATCTAACTGATTTTTAACGTATTATGATACTTCGAATACCTGCCCAACCTATTTCAGTCAAATAACCGTCAAATAAGAATTATCTTATTTGTCAATGTATTATGCCCACCAAGGCACGTATTTCATATACTTCCGTGAAGCACTCTCATCAAATTGACGAATCTTTCCCGCCTCAAGGGCATCCTTGATAATCCGGGAAGCCATGGCCGAATTCTTTTCTTCAATACCAAACCTCTGACGAAGTGTGGAGTTCGTCATGTAGTCACGTTGGACATAGCGCAAACAGGCATGCAGATAAGTTGCCCATATCCGATCTTGCTTGTCCATTTCTCTAAACTCACGATGGGCGAACAGCACGCAACGCGTGTGTTCATCTGTCTCCTCGAAAACCGGTGCAGGAAGCTGGTAATACTCTGTCTGGAAAACCACTTTATCAACGCCACTACCACGCTCCTCGCAAACCCCAATCCGGCGCATAAATGAGGCCAATGCCTCATTCCGTGATTTGGGCGGGCTATCAAGGAAACGTTCTGTCTTCACCAGGGGTACACCCGGGTTCGTGACCTCCATGCGTCTGGTGAAGATCTCGATCATCGGCCCGGTACCTGTTTGTTGAAAATCCTGATGAATCAGTGCATTGGCTACTAACTCGCGGATGGCCAACTCGGGAAACATCGGAACTTCCTTGCGTAGCGCCTGGCCAATGACTTCATTGCTGGGCAACAGGTTCAGAACGAAACCTATCAGTCCCTCAAAACCACAGGCATAGCCTTTTGTGCCACTTTTTTCTCTCAGTGTTTCGACACGATGCGCACCCTTGTAGACCACCACACGAACCGCCTTACGACGAAGGTTACGAAAATCTTCTAATTTCTTCGCAAATAGAATTGCACCAAGATTAGTGATATCCCATTTACCACCCATGCCAGAGGCTATTATCTCATCCGCCTGCAAGGTGGCGAGAATGGCATCACGCGTCTCCGGCAGAGGCAATTCCAACAGATCAAAATAAGCAGGATAATCGAGCAGCCGAAGTACTTCCTCTGCAGGAATATTCTCAGCGGCAATTTGGCTCTCAAACGGCGTTTGATCGAATACCCGCCACAGTTCTCGTTCCTTCTCCGGGTGGTCTTTCAACTTCTTTTTGTAGGAGCCGACCCGAATAAACTCCTGATTCCTGAACTGTACCGGATGGCGAAAGGCTGCGCCTATTTCCAGCAACACCACTGGCTGATCACCAATGATCAGCTCGTAAAACCGAAAGTTGATCTTTGGCTTCAACAGACGCAGCAGCCAGTTTTCCAACTCTTCATTGCCCACCTTGGTGCGTGATGGACAGAACTCTGTACCAACAATGGCATGACCATCATCTTCAACTCCCCACAGCAGGTATGCATTGACCTTTCCAAGTAATGCCGCAGAATTGGCCAGCGCAGAGAGGTACTCACCAATCTGTTCCGGCTTTTCCTTGTTTCGCTTGAACTCGATCCACTCCGTTTCCCTGGGCTGTTTGCACAGCTCATGAAACAAACCTATGAGATATTCAGCGTTTCTATCGACGGTCATGGTAACAACCTGGGATTATAATTGGTCTGCAAGTGGTCGAGTTGGGGCTTGATTTCCGGGTTCAGGTGAATGAGGGCGTCGTGCACCACCGACTCCACCAGCACATCGGAGTGCGGACGCGGCAATTCTTCTGCAGCGATAAAGCACCAACTCTTGACCTCGCCGCCGTAACAGGCTCGCTCTTCGGCCACCATGTTTGAAGTTACGCCATCGCAGAGCGTGTCGAGAACCAGTTGTTCGACGGTGTTTTCTTCGTTAAACATGGAGTACTTCCACCCAGTTTGAAATGAGCGCTCTCAGCATTAAACATGCACTCTCAATATTCGTTTCTGCTTGTTCTATAGTCTGATCAAATGAGATAAGCGTTTTGGTGACTGCCTCTTGTGTTTCCAGCGACGGCAACCATATTGGTGCTTTCTTTAGTCGGGCTTGGGAAATATTTTTAGCTTCAGTTCCTCCAACAGCCGTTTCTATGTATTTGCGGTAAATTCTGCTCAGAAGATTCTGGTAAAGAAATCGTTCAACTACAGATTCTTTTTTGGGGACAAGTCGGAGCGTCTTATCGCTCAGCATCAAGCCTGGTCGCACGTTCTTAACTACGCTCAAGCGCCGGCTGATCGTCTTGCGTCCGACACGAAACCACTTCCCATTCCGCGAGGTGGTGCAATAGTGGGTGAAACCCAGGAAGTCGAAGGTTTCGGCCTTTCTCCTCCCCTGTTCTTTTGCCCACTGCTGCGCCATCGGCCCAAACGCCAGAATCCTGGTCTTCTCCGGCGCGATCTCCAGCTCGTACAGGCCAAGCCGCTTCTCCATCTCGATGCGGAATCGCTTGGCGTCCACTTCGTGTTTGAAGCTGGCCACATAATCATCCGCATACCGGATCAGCCGCGCCGGCCCCGTACAGCCTGGTTGGAATCGCCGTTGAAACCAGAGGTCCAGCGTGTAGTGGAGGTAGAGATT
>NZ_JBHNMF010000349.1:0-3459 GCF_048562965.1 Thiolapillus sp.
TGGAATTCCTGGCCAAAAAAGGCATGCAGACGGGGTGGAAAGCGCCCATTGTACTAGACCCGGATCCCAACCAAACCTTTACGCTGTCTATCGTATGGCATGGAACGAACCTAACCCCGACGGTGGACCCAACCGGCACAAGAATCAGCGCTCTGCCTTCGCCGAGCTTCTCGGGTAACACATCTTTCAAATACAACGTGTGTGACCAGGACAACGCCTGCTTGATGGCGGAGGCAAAAGTTACGGTGTTGGACAACATCAACCACAAAGACGGCCCGTCCGGGCAGGCGGATATCGCCTTGGTTTCCGGCGGTTATCCAAAGTTGTCGACAACGGAGTATCCGGTGACATCGGAACGCGCTTTCCGTATTGCGGCTTCCGGAGAAAAGCTGGATTTGACAGGCAGCTATAACCTGGAGCTTATTTGGACGACCTCAACAGGAGTGGCCCTGAACATCAACGGCACAACAGTGCCAGCCAATGGGGCAGCCGGGATAACTGGCTATGATTTCGCCGCCCATGACGGCCGGCTGGTTCTGCCGACGCGTTTCGAAGGGCTGCCCATGTACTTGTCTCCGGGATATGTCGGAGATTTGCTGGTGCGAGTCCTCAATCCTTCAACAGGAAACGAATACAGCGACATCCCCAACATCCTGATTCCTATATCGGCCTGGTCGGTAGGTGATGCTGTTGACTTTGTTCTGCAGAGAGCAAGCGACCCAAGCGGGGCGGTGACAAAGTACGTGGAACAGGTCAATATAACAGCGGTTGCGGGAAAGACATCGCGTTGTGCCGACCTGAACGGCGGAAAAATCCTTGGTTGGGACCTCGGACAATCCCAGGTTTACCAAGGCGTTCAGTCTTGCGGCATCATCTGGCAGCATTTGCCGGATGGCATCGAATCATTCAGCGCAATGTCTCCATCGCTGAATGGACGATTTACTAATCCGGCAAATCCGTCATATGAACAAGTTGCCTGGGAAAGTGGAATCATTCAGACAACCGATGACGGGGCAGTGATTTTCCTGCCGTCTATTTCCACGCCGACAACGCGTTATTACACCATTCCGCTGATGGAACCTGTAGCGCCCACCATTGATTTCAAGCCGACCTCGGATTTGAATGCCTGGGTGGATTGGGTGCCCAGTGGATACTGGCCAGCACCAATCGGCGACGGCAAACTCGCCGGGGTTGTCATAGGCAGCACAGACTACAGCGGGATTGTGCTGGATGTCACCACACGAGGAACGACCACCACTAAAACATCGCTTGGAGGTTTGGTCACCCGTGCCGTCAACACATATTTGTCGTCAATCGAGGATGTGATGTCGGTTCAGGCAGAAGCCAGCTATCTTCACTACCCCGGGTTAACCGCCAGTTTGAACCTTCAGTTCATGGCGACACCGGATAAGCCAACATTGTTTGTCGACCGGGTGACGGAGGCACGTACCGACCAACCCTTGAGGATTACGGGCCGTATTGGCCAGTACGACAGAGCGACCCAACAAGTTGCTTACGATAAAGACAAGTTCGGTCGCTGGACTGCAAGGCTTTACCAAGTAACCAACAAAGGGCATAAAACCCAGCGTGGCACGCCGATATTTACCGATAGCAACACTGGCGAGTTCACGCTGTCAACGCCGGTAACGGCTGACATGGGACCGCGGGCCAGGTTCGTTGTCGAAATTACTATGCTCAGGAAAGACGGCACCGAGAACCCAGATGCGGTGATATATTCATCACCCATGAACGTGGCCATCCGTGATGCCGCACCGATTGATATTGAGGTGTCGGCGCGTCGGGAAACGGGTCCCGCACCGTTTACGGCAGCCGTTGTGGTCCGCCCGGTTGATAGGAGCCGACACGCTGATATTGGAGAGATCCACTGGGAATACTCCACAGACGGAACAAACTTCCTGGAAATACAGGATCTGCCTCAACGGGTGCTCGGGATTTCCCAGAGGATCGAGAACCCCGGAAAGCGTTGGTATAGAGCCAGGGCTGTAAACCGGTACTCCAACCGTATCAGCATCAGTAATACCGTGGAGGTGCAGGCCTACCGTACCCCGAAGATAGAGATCAGTGGTTATCGGCGCACCTTCATCGGACATCCGGTCGTATGGACCGCCACCAACGCTTCGGGTGACCCAACCGACTATACGTGGGAAGTTTATGCGCAGTCACTGAAAGCTGGCCCAGCTACAATGCAAACGGGTGACACCATCACTCTTGATGCAAATAAAGCGGGTCGCGTTTTTGTCAAGCTTACGGCTACGCCACGCGATAGCAGCAACATCGTTCAGTCGAAAAAGGTCATTATTCAGGCGTTGGCGGTACAGCCTCCCTACTTGCGACGGCCAGCCGTATCAGGGCCACGCTATGCTGAAGTAGACCAAACATACACCTTCAAGGCGACCAATGGGCCTATCTTCTATGGCGCGGACACCGACATGACGCTCAGTAGCGAGTGGGAGCTGCCGAACGGAGCAATAGTGCCGGGAGATACCGTGGATTACACCATTCAGTCCGGCGACGAAATGCTCAAATACCGGGTATGGATAAATGGCTACAAGAATGAAACTCTTGTAGAGGTGGAGAAAACCTTCTATGCCTGGGAGTACGAATGGCCGGAAAACTGGGAAATCGTGACCCGAAATACGGAGGTAATCGTACCAGCCAGGGTGGTGCTGTTTACCCAGACATCGCCCAAGGCGGATATCCGCAAGATGGGATTGGAGAAACCGATCTATCACTATAACGTGCCACCAACCGCCATAAAGACATTTGAGTATGGCAACAGATTGGTAGTGGATTTCACGAAACCGGGAACATACCCGATTGAGGCGATTATTGAAGATCAGCGGGGCAACCAGGAGCTGGCTGTCATTGACATTACAGTGAAGGATCCACCACCGCTGACGTCGGAAATCAATGTCAACATCAATGACCGCTGGGGTCGCGCATTGGCACTTGTAACACCGAGATTGGTGCTCCATAACCCGGTCAGTGGAGAGAAAGTGACAAGCCACAAGGTGTACCTGGATGGCCAATTGGTATCGGATAAAGCCAGTGTTTATGTTTCCCCGATCATGGTGGAAGACACTGGTACGCATGAAATCATCTCCGAAATCACGATGGATACGGGGCGGTCAGCTACCGCATCAAAGCTCTTTGAGCTGATAGAAGGGGATCTGCCTCAGTGCGCCATACAATATATGGAGTATCCGTCCTACACAACTGTCCAGTTGCGCTGCTCAACGACGATGGGACATGTGAAGCGTGCTGAATGGTTCGCGACCTATGATGATACCAATACCGAACAGCTTGGCCTGACTGGCTTTTACGGCATCTTCCGGGAAAATCAGCTGGCCCGGGGCATTCGGTCATTGAGAATCATGATCTACAACGACAAGGGTCAAGTCACGGAAATCAACTCGAATTTCCCCTAAACAATGCATC
>NZ_JBHNMF010000350.1:0-3458 GCF_048562965.1 Thiolapillus sp.
TCCATAGCGGCCTCCAGAAGTTTGTGTTGATTTCTCTTCTGAGAGGCCGCGCCTTGCTATGTCAACTATTTTTTGAGATTTTTAGTGGTTTTTCTCCTCTGAAACTCTAAACTCTAGTTACAGGAGAAAACACCAGAAAAAATCATAATCAATCCCCATACTCAACCGGCCATCATAATTGTCGCCAAACCGGCCAAGATAATTGACGCCGAACAAGACGTACCAGGCCAAGTACCCGAAGGCGGTTACTTGCCTGGAGAAGGACCGGGAGGCTCTGCTGGCCTTCTACGACTTCCCGGTGGAGCACTGGGTGCACATCCGGACGACGAACCCGATCGAGTCGACCTTTGCCACGATTCGCCACCGGACGGACCGAGCCAAGGGTTGTGTGAGTCGAAAGACCATGTTGGCGATGATCTACAAGCTGGGGATGAGTGCGGAGAAACGCTGGCGCAGGATCCGTGGATTCCACTACCTGGCCAAGGTCATCGACGGTGTGAAGTTCAGAGACGGAATCGAAGTGAACAGCGAGACCGGTGACAGCAGGAACGCCGCCTGATCATGCTGTACACCAGATTTGACTATAGCTCTACATTATCTTGATGGCGCTTGTTAATGGTACTGCCGTTGCTTGTATTGGCGCAAGGTACAGGGTACATCCGGAACCGTAAGGGCTTGAGGTCAGCGCGTGGAGAGCTGTCAAGCAGAAAGTCGGGGCCCCGCACGCGGCAGCGGGTGGGTTCCGTCTTTGTGCTTGATAGATCGGAGCGTGTCCAGATACTGTTTATGGGGGTTGGGAAAAGAGTGGAGCGATAGCGGAACGTAGAGCCCAACCCCCTGCCACGTGGCGAACGCCCCCGGAGGGCCTTGAGAGTAAACTAGTTTCGGTATAACCTCGTTAGAGAGCTGTTATTTAGTGTGCTGGATGCAACTGGTGGATAGTTGCAGAGTATAAGAGGTGGGTATATTATGTCGAAATTGAGCAAGGCCAAGGAAAGGCTCCGCCAACAACCAAAGGGCTATACCTGGGATGAGGCGTGTTCTTTGGTACGTACCCTCGGGTTTAAGAAAGTGGAAGGCAGTGGCTCCCGCGTAAAGTTCTTCAACCCAGAAAGCGGAGACCTGATAAGCCTGCACAAACCCCATCCGAGAAATGCAATGAAACCCTATGCGGTCAAAGATTTGTATCGATTTCTGAATGAAAGAGGGTTGTTAAAATGAAATCCCAATGTCTGAAATATAAAGGTTATCTCGGCTCTATTGAAATGGATATGGAGTCTGGCATATTGCATGGAAAGCTGTTATTTGTAAACGATCTGGCAACTTATGAGGCGGAGACAATTCCGGCACTACAAAACGAATTTGAGTTGGCTGTTGATGATTATCTGCGGACCTGTGAACAGTTGGGCAAGGATCCAGACAAGCCGTTTAGCGGCACATTCAATGTGCGTGTTGGATCAAAGCAACACCGCGAGATTGCGTTATATGTTGAGCTATTTGGATTAAGTGGCATCAACGGTTTTATTAATGAGGCTGTCTCGGAAAAGTTGGCCAGAGGCAAGCAACCTCTGGATGTGCAAGTAACGCATCGTCATATACACAGTGTTGAACAGGCATTTACATTCGGTGAGTCTGGGGGGGAGGCAGAATGGGAAATAGAGCAATCTCAGACTTTGCAGTAAGTCGGATAGTGTTGGTCGAGGCTCAATGCCACCTTGACCGAATGGTTCCCATCGGCAAGGGGCGGGCAAGTATGGAATATCCCGTTACAGTAGAAGTCGTTACGGATGAAGAATCCGGTCAGTTCGTAAATATATTGATTGAAGGGGCTGTTACGGGGTATCCGCAAGAAGGTGATAACGAGGCTAGTGTATTCAAAATTGCCGTCAGTATATTGGGGGTTTTTAAGCCCCAAGTTCCCATTGATAAACAGCCAGGCGAAGAAGTGGTCAATGAGTTAATCAAGGTACTGTCGCCGCTGGTTTTTCAGTATGTGCGGGAATATACGAGTGATCTGGCACGGAAAATGGGCATTTCTGGCCTTGGTATCCCAATGGAATTGCCGCCATGAAAAAGGTCGATGATTAGCAATCATTTGGAATTAAATGTGTAGACGTTTTTCGGCCGAAAAAGTGGGGGCCCTTCCACCTACCGGCTTCAGGGCGGGTTTGGCAAGGTGAGGTGATCGGCATTGATCGAGCAACAGGGAGAACTGGCACCCCCTCTACTCCGATCGCAGCGGCGGTGGTAGTGGTCTGCGCGGGGTTCACGCTCACGGCCTCCTGGCCTTCGCTTCCACTCCGCCAATGGTTGCGGCACAGCTTGTGCCGCGTTTATTCAGACTACCGATCGCGTTAATATGGTCACCGGATGCGGAAAACTTTCTACGTGAAAAGGTAGGAGTGGAAAGATAGGGTCATCTACCAGCCGCGCGCATACAGCTTTCCAGCGCGCGAATGCCATCGCCGCGCCTTTGCTGTCAGTTTTCGTTTCTCGAAAAAGCGAAAAAGTTGATAGCAAAAATGATCCGTTCTGTTACCGGGTATTCGAAGAAAGGGGTGGTTTCTGTAGCCACATCATTGATTGAGACTCATTCTGGGCAGATCCGATGCCAGATAGTCCTCATCATAGGTCATCACCATGCGCTCATCCGACAGGACGAGCGTACCCATTTTTTGCGGCACGGCACCAATGGCCGTCCACACCACGGCGGTATAGTGAGGTAATGCCGCCGTGCGCATCAGGGTTCCCCTGCAAGCTCGAAGAACTGACCCTCGCGGATGGCCGCGATAGTCGCATTACGGGAATGACGGGGCTTGAACTCGATGGTCATGTCCAAGGCGTTGGCCAGGGCTTCGAGGGTGGACACCCGCAAGTCGCCCCGTGCCTTGGCCTGGGACAAGCCGACTTCACTGATCCCCGCCCGCGCCGCTAGTTCTTTCTGCGAAAGCCCTTGTGCTTTTGCTCGGGTAAGCAGGGTTTCCAGTTTTTCCGTTATGCGTCTGTTTAATTTATGTCGCTCCATGTTGCTTAATATAGCATATATTATGTGTTTACATAATTCATGTTCTGCAATAACCGACTTTGCTCTCTTTTATCGGCCATTATCTGCTGTTATTTGGCTGAAATGCGCGCTATATTTCAGCCATGCGTAATGCGAAGTGGGTATGGCAGCGGTCGGATTGGCCGAATTTTCAGTACGAAGAAGTGGATTTCACCGAGACATGTGGTGAGTTTACCGCTGTAGCCTCACGTCTGGCCGGGCGCATCGAGGCGTTGGCAGAGCTTCCACGCCAGGAAATTACCGTTGATCTGATGGTGAGCGAGGCCATCAAGACGATGGAGATCGAGGGCGAACGACTGGATCGGGAGTCCGTCGTCAACTCCATTGCCGCACTAATGGGGTTTCTGCCTGGCAAAGGGCTGGCCTGGGACAAAAAAGCAGAGGGCGTGGCACG
>NZ_JBHNMF010000351.1:0-3456 GCF_048562965.1 Thiolapillus sp.
CTGGAAGTGAAAGGAGGCGAAATCCGCTACGATTCCGATGGGCGGCGTTGGTATCGCCGGCTCCCCAATGGCAAGGAGAGAGACATTCGAGATCCCTTCGAGCAGGCGAACAAGAACATGCACACCGTCGTGGGTGCCATCGGTGACCGAGCCTATGGAGGGCGCTCACCCGATTTTTCCTTTGGTTATGCCGCAGTCTTCCCTGATTGCATCTATAGTGGCAGTCCGCCTCCTGGGGCGCAGCCAGCCATCGTCCTGTCTTCCAGCGATCTCCCGAGAATGGAGGAGAAGATCTCCAAAGCGCTCAGACAATGGAGTCGACGTGATCCACCGAGAGCGATTCCAAAGGAGCGACTGCAGGCCGTCAAAAGGGCCATCCTACCCCGATTCAACATCCTGCCGGTGCTGTTCCGAACCATAGAGAATCAGGAAGAGAGACTGTTCCGACTCACCGAGGATCAGATTCGTCTGTTGGATTTCCTGGGTGACAACGATCGCGTCGCCATCAAGGGTGTAGCTGGATCGGGAAAGACGCTGATGGCTCAGGCCAGAGCACAACGATTCGCGGAGGAGGGCAAGAAGACATTGTTCCTCTGCTACAACAAGAGTCTCGGAGAGTGGCTGCGTAGTACCTTGCCCGAAGAGTATGACGACCTGATCCATGTGTATCACTTCCATAAACTCTGTAGTGAGTGGTGTCGGAAGGCTGGTGTACCGTTCGATCCGCCGAAGGGCGACAAGAGCGATTTCTGGAAGCACGAGGCAGCAGAGCTCTTGTGGGAGGCGATAGAATCAGTGCCGGATCGATACGATGCGGTGGTCGTCGATGAGGGACAGGATTTCCATGCCGACTGGTGGGATCCCATCGAGTCCATAAACGTGAAAGAGGAAGCGGGCTGTCTCTATGTCTTCTACGATCCTGCACAGAATCTCTACAATGAGAGAGGCGTCTCCATTCCTGCCTTGGGAAAACCATTCCGGCTGCCGACGAATTGCCGCAATACCCAGTCGATCGCCAATACCTGCGGCGATATCATCGACCGCCCCATAGAGACGAAACGAGGAACACCCGTCGGCATCGAGACGGAGGTGCTCTTCCTCGACGACCATCGGAAGACCATTGGCCGATTGAACGACTGGGTAAAGGATTGGACGAAACGGGAAGGTATCAGACCGTCTCAGATCGCTATCCTGTTTCCCTTGAGGAAGGACAATTCCGTTCTTGCCGATCAGCGGGATCTCGGCGGTACCGACCTCACCGAGAATCTCGAGGATTGGCAGGCCGATAGGGGCGTCTTGTTCTCCACGATTCGATCCTTCAAGGGGCTGGAATCGGACATCGTCGTGTTGGTGGATGTCATCGAGCCCGATGTCATGTCGACCTTCTTGCGCTCAGATCTGTATGTCGGCTGTTCTCGTGCCAAGCATGTATTGAAGATATTGAGCCAGGTGCCAGAGTCCAGATTGTTCGAGAGGCACGGGAGGGAAGAATGAGCGACAAGACGCCAGTCGGCGAGGTGAGACCCAGTCAGTTGTTGTGGACCTATGGTCCGGGTGCGCTGATCGACCTGCCGAATCTTTCGGTGGTGACCCTCGGTATCGATCGCTGGGAGAAGGAACGCTGCACGCCCATCGAGGAAGCTCGCTTGCTCTCGGCGGTGCGACGCGTGTTGGGTGCTCAGGTGGACAGCCTGCGTATGCCACCGTTCAGGGTGAGCGAGAATATGGGGAAGCGGACAGCCGAGGACTACATCGGTGTCCCGGTGCGGCCATTTCCTCGTTGGCTACGCTGTGTGAAGTGTGGCCTGTTGTCCGAGTACGACATTGGTTTGTTCAAGTTGAAGGAGTCCTATCATCGTCCGGAATCGACACGCTTCGTACACAAGGACTGCAAGGGATCCAGAGGTGATCAGCCGGCAAGGGACGCAGACGCGGTTCCTGCACGTTTCCTGGTGGCCTGTCGTAACGGCCATCTCGACGATTTTCCCTGGCATTATTTCGTCCACAGGGGAACCTCCGACTGCAAGGGCACCCTGCGTTTCTTCGAGAGTGGGGCGTCGTTGCAGACAGAGAACCTCTGGATCAAATGTGATGGTTGTGGTGCAGCGCGGAACATGGCTCATGCCTTCGGGCGACTGGGGCAGGAGAATCTGCCGGCCTGTCGAGGACGCCATGCGCATCTCGATACCTATGACGAGAAATGTGAAGAGGATGCGCGCGCCGTGTTGTTGGGAGCGACCAATAGCTGGTTCCCGGTGACCTTGTCGGCGCTGGCGATCCCGTTGGCTGATGATCCCGTTGCTCAGTTGGTCGATGATGGGTGGAAGTATTTTGAGTCTAAAGAATCAGTGGAACAGACAGCTATGGTGGTAGAGACTTTGGTATTGGCAGGGCTTCTACCTGGTGTCGAGCGATATGCGATCGAACAGATCTGGAATGCCATTGAGAAGAAGCGGTCTGGATGTGTCGCAGAAACGGTGACCGAGGCTGATATCAAGGAACCCGAATGGCGTGTATTGACGGATCCCAACCCACCGACGGATTATCCTCATTTCATGAGTACCCCCGTCGAACCACCCGAGAAATACAAGAGCCATGTGTCTGGCGTGCTTCTGTTGAAGCGTCTTCGTGAAGTGAATGCGTTGCTGGGATTCACCCGAGTGGAAGCGCCGGAGGAGGCCGAGAGCTCCGACGAGAGTGCACCGATGGCGAGCCTCGGCAAGGGAAGACCAGAATGGGTACCGGCGAATCAAGTGCATGGGGAGGGAATCTTCATTCGTTTCGAGGAATCCATGATGGAGGCGTGGGAGACACGTCCCGGTGTGCAGGTGGTGGATCGAAGGCTCTTCAATGGCCATAGAGGGTGGCGGAATTCACGTAAGCTCGATCCCAATGATGGCTATCCAGGTGTACGTTATGCCATGCTCCATACGCTCTCTCATCTGCTGATCCGTGAACTGGCACTCGATTGTGGCTACAACGCGGCGAGCATCAGGGAGCGCATCTATGCGGACGTGGAGGGTGAGAACCCTCAGGCGGGCATTCTCATCTATACGGCGGCAGCCGACTCAGACGGTACTCTGGGTGGCCTGGTGGAACTGGGCAAACCGGAACGTCTGGGTGAACTGCTGGAGCAGGCTTTGGACAGAGCCAGAGTATGTTCTTCCGACCCCCTCTGTTCCGAGCACGATCCGAAGAAGGACAGGAGCCTGCATTCTGCAGCCTGTCATGCCTGCTCCTTTGTCTCGGAGACGTCCTGTGAAAAGGGTAATCGTTACCTTGATCGGTCGTTGTTGGTGCCGACACTCGATCGTGCAGATGCAGCATTCTTCGATCCAAGCGTGTCTTCGGCCTCGTGATAGATTTTGGGACATCCCAGTCCCCAAAATCGACTCGGCCTTTGACAACCTATTGGTGCCCCAGCCGTCCTGGTCACCAAGCACTACGCAACAACTT
>NZ_JBHNMF010000352.1:0-3455 GCF_048562965.1 Thiolapillus sp.
GATTAATTAATTCAGTATATTGGCATGCGCTAATTATCTGGAGCTGCCCGAAAAAGATAGCTATTTATAGACGGTAACAAGGTAGCAACCATCATGAGTTTCAAATCAGCAAAAGAAAGCCTGCAACAGGAACTGGAAGCCATCCGTAAATCCGGCCTGTGGAAGGAGGAGCGGGTCATCACCTCCCGGCAGATGAACGACATCACCCTGACCGACGGCCGCGAGGTGGTGAATATATGCGCCAACAACTACCTGGGCCTGGCCAGTCATCCGGCGCTGATCCAGGCTGCCAGGGACAGCTACGACCAATGGGGCTACGGCCTGTCCTCGGTGCGCTTCATCTGCGGCACCCAGAACATCCACAAGGCGCTGGAACAGAAGGTCACGGATTTTCTGGGCATGGAGGACACGATTCTCTACGCCGCCTGCTTCGACGCCAATGGCGGTCTGTTTGAAACCCTGCTGGGGCCGGAGGACGCGGTGATCTCAGATGAACTGAACCACGCCTCCATCATCGACGGCGTGCGCCTGTGCAAGGCGGCGCGCTATCGCTACCGTAACAACGACATGGACGATCTGCGGGACAAGCTGGAGGAAGCGCGCCACAACGGCGCCCGGCGCATGCTCATCACCACCGACGGGGTGTTCTCCATGGACGGCAGCATCGCCCGCCTGGACGAGATCTGCGACCTTGCTGACGAGTACGGCGCCATGGTGCACCACGACGATTGTCACGCCTCGGGCTTCATGGGCGACAAGGGCCGGGGCATCCATGAATACCGGGGCGTCATGGACCGGGTGGACATCATCACGAGCACCTTTGGCAAGGCCCTGGGAGGGGCTTCCGGCGGCTTCACCTCGGGCCGCAAGGAAATCATCGACCTGCTGCGCCAACGTTCCCGGCCCTACCTGTTCTCCAACACCCTGGCACCGGCCATCTGCGCCGCCTCCCTCAAGGCCCTGGAGCTGCTGAGTGAATCCACGGAACTGCGCGACCGCCTGGCGGACAACACCGCCTATTTCCGCCAGAGCATGAAGGAAGCCGGTTTCGACATTCCCGAAGGCGAGCACCCCATCGTCCCCGTGATGCTGGGGGATGCCCGCCTGGCCCAGGAAATGTCACGCAGGCTGCTGGAGCGCGGCATCTACGCCATCGGCTTCTTCTACCCCGTGGTGCCCAAGGGCAAGGCGCGCATCCGCACCCAGATCTCCGCCGCCCACACCCGGGAAGACCTGGACAAGGCCATTGCCGCCTTTGCCGATACCTACCGGGAGCTGAGCTGATTTTCATGTATCTGTTGGGCGCATCTTCGATGAAAGAAAAAGCCGCAACCGTAGGTCGGACTTCAGTCCGACAGTCCTCCGTTTTGACCGCCGTTGTCGGGCTGAAGCCCGACCTACAGTCATGGCGGGAAGCCGAATGGCCCTTCTCCGCACTGAATCCCCCATGCTGCATTTCCAGAACCTGAGCCTGCGCCGGGGTAGCAAGCTGCTGTTCGAGGGCGCCAGCTTCCAGATTCACCCCGGCCAGAAAGTGGGCATCACCGGCGCCAACGGCACGGGAAAGTCCAGCCTGTTCGCCCTGATACGGGGCCAGCTCCAGGCGGATGCCGGGGATCTGAAACTACCCCGGGAATGGGTCATCGCCTGGGTGGCCCAGGAAACGCCCCAGGACAGCCGCCCGGCCATGGAGTACGTGCTGGACGGCGACCAGGAGTTGCGCGACATTGAAGGGCAGATACAAGAGGCCGATGCCCGGGGAGACGGCCAGGTTCTGGCTCGGCTTCATGGGCAGTTTGAAGCCATCGGCGGCTACCAGGCCCGCAGCCGCGCCGGGCAACTGCTGCACGGACTGGGCTTTCGGCCCGGTGATGAAGACCGCTCGGTATCGGATTTCTCCGGCGGCTGGCGCATGCGCCTGAACCTGGCCCGGGCCCTCATCTGCCGTTCGGATCTTTTGCTCCTGGACGAGCCCACCAATCACCTGGACCTGGACGCGGTGATCTGGCTGGAGAACTGGCTGCGCCGTTACCCCGGCACCCTGCTGCTCATCTCCCACGACCGGGAATTCCTGGACGCGGTCACGGATCACATCGCCCACATCGAACAGGGCCGGCTCACCCTGTACAGCGGCAACTACAGCGCCTTCGAGAAAGTGCGCGCCGAGCGTCTGGCCAGTCAGCAGGCTGAACATGAGAAACAGCAGCGGGAGATCGCGCATATCCGATCCTACGTAGACCGTTTCCGCGCCAAGGCCACCAAGGCGCGCCAGGCCCAGAGCCGCCTCAAGGCCCTGGAGCGCATGGAGCTCATTGCGCCCGCTCACGTGGACTCGCCTTTCCATTTCCAGTTCCGGGAGCCGGAAAAGAATCCCAACCCCCTGTTGCGCCTGGAAGACGGCGCTGCGGGCTATGACGGCCGGGCCGTGGTTTCCGGTATCAGCATGAGCATCTCGCCAGGCGACCGCATCGGCCTGCTCGGCCCCAATGGCGCGGGCAAATCCACCTTCATCAAGCTGCTGTCCGGCGGACTGCCTCTCATGGAAGGACGCATGGAAACCGCCCAGGATCTCAGAATCGGCTACTTTGCCCAGCACCAGGTGGAACAGCTGCACCCGGAACATTCCCCCCTGGAACATCTGACCCAGATCGCCCCTCAGGCCCGGGAGCAGGAGCTGCGGGACTACCTGGGCGGCTTTGGTTTTCCCGGCGACAAGGCCCTGGAAAAGACCGCGCCCTTCTCTGGCGGCGAGAAATCCCGCCTGGCCCTGGCCCTGCTCATCTATCAGCGCCCCAATCTTCTGCTCCTGGACGAGCCCACCAACCACCTGGACCTGGAAATGCGCCAGGCCCTGGCCACGGCCCTGCAGGACTTCAGCGGCGCCATGATCATCGTCTCCCACGACCGGCATCTGCTGCGGGTGAGCACGGACCAGTTGCTGCTGGTGGACGGCGGCGAGGTTACCGAATTCAACGGCAGCCTGGATGACTACCCCGCCTGGCTGGCGACGCGGCACAAGACCGAAACCCCGGCGCCCGCCGGCTCAGGCAGCAAGGGCGTCAATCGCAAGGAAGCCAAGCGCCAGTCCGCCGCGCGGCGCCAGGCTTTGCAGCCCCTGAAAAACAAGGTGGCGGCAGCGGAAAAAAAACTGGATGAACTGCACAGGCAGCAAAAGGCCCTGGAAGAACAGCTTGCGGACAACAGCCTGTATGAAGCCGCCCACAAGGACAGGCTCAGACAACTGCTGACAGAAAAGGCCGAGGTGGATGCCCAGTGCGAAGCCCAGGAAATGGCCTGGCTGGAGGCCAGTGAGGCTTTGGAGGCGGAAGAAAACAGGCTGGGATGAAGGAGGTTGTCTTCTTAGCCCTCACCCCCGGCCCCTCTGCCCTCACCCCCAGTCCCTCTCCCTGAGAGGGTGTCGTAAAAGCCTGTTCCCATGCACCTATGAAGCCCCC
>NZ_JBHNMF010000353.1:0-3454 GCF_048562965.1 Thiolapillus sp.
AGTTGTTGTGTAGTGCTTGGTGACCAGGACGGCTGGGGCACGAATAGGTTGTCAAAGGCCGAGTCGATTTTGGGGACTGGGATGTCCCAAAATCTATCACGAGGCCGAAGACACGCTTGCATTTTGATCGCTTGCTGTGTGTGATGGTGCCGGGTGGCGCTATTCTACATGGAATTTTCTGTTAGTGTAGGGGCGGCGGCCCTGTTCGCACCCTCTGCAGCGATACCGCGCAATACACTGCGCTCTTACGTCCTGCAAACCGCATCCGCCGACGACCCAAACTTTTCATTTTGCGAGCAAGTCTTCCGGTAACCCGCCGCAGTCCGTGATGCGTATCCGTTTGTGCTTGCTGCCGAGGCCGGATTCGATAATGACCTGCTTCCTGGTTACCCTGAATGTCTTGGCGAGGTATTTGATGAGGTAGGCATTGGCCTTGCCGTCCACCGGTGGCGCCTTGATGCGCAGCTTGCGTGAATCTTCCATGATCTCCCCGAAAGCATCCTTGCCCGCGCGAGGCTGGATCTTCAGGAACAGCAGCAGATCCTCCCCGTCCAGCCGGTACCAGCTCACAGCGCTATGAGATGAGTGCTGCCACCAGCTGGTTCAGCGGGGGCAGGATGAGCATTTTCAGCACGATCAGCCCCAGTATGGCGGCCATGGGAGAGAGGTCGATGCCGCCAATGGGTGGAATGAAGCGCTGTACAGGCCGCAGGACAGGTGCGGTCAGGGAATAGAGCAGGCTGGCTGCGGGGTTGTAGGTGCCCGGATTGACCCAGCTGAGTATGGCCTGAATGATAATGGCATAGAGAAAGATATTGATGGTGGGCCCGACCAGACCCGGGATGGCGCCAAGGATGGCATAGCCGGGAGAAAAGGCGCCGGTGGAGATCAGTACTACCAGCAGCAGTTCCACGGCCTTGAGTGCCCAGGCCAGTACCAGTGCGGCCACATCCATGCCGCCCATGCTGGGAATCATGCGGCGCAGGGGCACCAGCACTGGGGAGGTGACCTTGACGATGAACTGGGACAGGGGATTGTAGAAATCGGCGCGGGTCAGCTGCAGGAAAAAGCGCAACAGCACGACAAGTATGTAGGCTTCGAATACAAACTGCAGAATGAAAATCAGTGGGTTGGTGGCGTAGCTTGTTCCCATCAGTCTTCTCCCATCGCGGTGGACATTTCGATGGACCTGTCCCGCGCGGCGGTCAGCGCCTTGTCGACCAGCTTTTCCAGCTCATGTTCCCTAAAACTGTCCAGGGCCTTTTCCGTGGTGCCGCCGGGAGAGGTGACGCTCCTGCGCAGGTCTTCCAGTTCGGTGGCGCTCTCCATGGCCATGCGCGCGGCGCCCAGGGCGGTCTGCAGCACCAGCAGGTGGGCGGTCTTGTCGGGCAGCCCCAGTTTGCGCGCACTGTTTTCCATGGCTTCCATGAACAGGAAAAAATAGGCAGGACCACTGCCTGATACGGCGGTGAGGGCATCCATCTGACTTTCATCGTCCAGCCACACGGCGATGCCCGTGGCGCGCATGATGTGCTCGGCCTCACTGCGCTGGTCGTCGCCGACGCTGGCTGGCGCATACAGGCCACTGGCGCCGGCTCCCAGCATGGCGGGGGTATTGGGCATCACGCGCACCAGGGGGATGTCTTCACCCAGCCATGCCTGCAGACTGGCGTGCCGGATGCCGGCGGCGATGGACAGACACAGTGGTTTTTTCCGATTCAGCGCGGGCGCCAGGGCAGTCGCTACCGCTTTCAGCACCTGGGGCTTGACCGCGAGGATGAGAATATCCGCCTCGTTTGCGGCCAGGCTGTTGTCATCCACGGTACGCACACCGAAGCTGGCGGCGAGCTGTTCCCGGCGCTGATCATCGGGTTCGGCCACCAGGATGTTCTGGGGGGGGATGCCGTCTTCGATCAGTCCTTTGATCAGGGCGCTGGCCATATTGCCGCCGCCGATGAATGCCAGAGTCTTTGTCTTCATTGCTGTGTTCTCGGTCCGAATATCGCAGTGCCAATGCGCACCATTGTAGCGCCTTCACAGATGGCTGCCTGCATATCTCCCGACATCCCCATGGAAAGGCTGTCCAACCCATGGCCCTGCCGGTTCATTTCTGTCAGCAACCGATGCAATTGAGAAAACACTTCGTGTTGCTCCGCCGTGGTTGCTGATGCGGGGGGCATGGTCATCAGCCCTCTCAGCTGCAGATGGGGCAGATCTGCCAGTTTTTCAAGCAGGGGCGCCAGTTCGTCTGCGGATATACCACTCTTGCTGGCTTCTCCGGTGAGATTCAGCTGCACGCAAATGTTGACGGGTGGCAGCCCTTCAGGACGCTGTTCGCTGAGCCGCCGGCCGTGTTTCAGGCTGCTCAGGGTATGCACCCACGCGAAGTTCTCTGCGATGGGCCGGGTCTTGTTGGACTGGATGCGGCCGATAAAATGCCATTCGATATCGCAATCCTGCAGCAGGGGGATTTTTTGCAGGGCATCCTGCAGGTAGTTTTCGGCAAACGCCTTCTGTCCTGCCTTCCAGACCTCGCGAATCTCGCTGGCCGGGCGGGTCTTGCTTACAGCAATGAGTCGTACGCTGGTTGGATCTCTGTCACAAGATAAGGCAAAGCGCCTAATCTGTGCTTGCACCTGTGATAATCTTTGTTGCAGTTTGCTCATGGCAACCTGAAAAATACCTTATGGGATCGTTTGGGTCTGTACTATTATAAAGCTATTGTGATTGTATAAAGCTATTGTGATTGCATCGAACATCGGGGGGCGATGTCGGGCGGCGCAGGTCTTTACCTGAGTGCATCCGGCAGTTTTCTTCCCGGAAAAAAAGAGGGATTTCATGGACATTACAGAACTGCTTGCTTTCAGCGTCAAGCACAACGCTTCGGAGTAACTACTCACCCCTATCAGCATAGAGCTGTCCCGAAAAGGCCATTTGAATGGCGACCAGCGGATTGTATCCCTGATTTGCCATGGTCTGCAGGTAACTGGAGATGCGGCAATAGGCCTCGGCGTACTTTCTTGTCCGGAAGCACCCCGACACCTTCTGTTTGACCTTGCTCATTCTCAGGTCACGTTCGGCCCGGTTGTTGGTAAACGGCACGTATGAGAGTCTGGCGAAGAGCAGTACTGCCGTCTCATGCTTCTTCAGTCGTTCCCACAGGTTGTGCGCATCGGATTTGGCGACCCGGCCCCGTTTGCCGTTTTGTCTGGGCGGGATAGGCGGGAGCTGCTTTGCACCGCGGGTGAGGATATTGCGGTAGCGTTTCTGCAGATTTTTGTACTCATTCCCGGTCAGGCGCTTCGATTGGCGTTTGGCGACAATGGCGCAGGGTTCCTGGAGCAGGCGCTTCATATTGGCCGCCCAGGCATAGTTATTGGAGTCGATGACGAAGGTGAGCTCGCGCAGCAGGTGCGAACCACACAGCCCATGGCCGCATTGGTCATACGAGAGA
>NZ_JBHNMF010000354.1:0-3437 GCF_048562965.1 Thiolapillus sp.
ATCAAGATGTCGCCATTTGCGCTTTCGGGAATCATAGCCCGGCGATACCTCGCCGCAGGTCGGGCAACAGTGTTGCACCCCTTCCTCTTGTTCCACATGTATCGTGACTTCACCCTCTGACCGCGCCAGCTCTACACCGGATACTTGCCAGGGACTCTTGATTCCCAGTATCTGGGCATATAGGTCTTTGTCTCTCATAGGGGATTACGATAATCTACCCACTCCATTTGGGGAAGAGCCTTGAAGACTATGCAGAGCCGGCAAAAAGACTGGCACACTTTATCGGCTGCCCGTTTGCCCTGATCGATGTGCATCATTTTCCCGATGGCGAGAGCCGCCTGCGCCTGCCGGTGGATCTACCGCAAAAGGTAGTGCTGTGCCGCAGCCTGAACGATCCCAACGAAAAACTTGTGGAGCTGATACTCGCCGCTGAGCATCTCCGCGGACAGGGCGTAATGCAGCTGATGCTCATCGCGCCCTACCTGTGCTACATGCGCCAGGACAAGGCGTTTCACCCCGGCGAGGTTGTCAGCCAGACTATTATCGGCCGCTTGCTGGCGAACTATTTCGATGGTGCCATCACCCAAGCGTGTCTTCGACCTTGTGATAGATTTTGGGACATCCCAGTCCCCAAAATCGACTCGGCCTTTGACAACCTATTCGTGCCCCAGCCGTCCTGGTCACCAAGCACTACACAACAACTTCGCAAGCTCGTTGCTGCTCCGTACTTGTCTCCCAATGACTGGACGCCGCGTTCGAATGCCTACTTTGCTTCCCCTCTGGCGCTATGCGCACGACGGGTAAGCAGTGCGGCCTCGCGGCTACTGGGGACTACCAGCCTTCGCTTCGCTCTCCATGGCTGGTAGCGGTGGACGCGCACCTGCACCGAGTCCATCATCTTCGCGATGCGCTGCCCATGAAAACTGCCATCAACCTTACCGCCACCCGCCCCATGGCACAGTTCCTGGAACAAAGGAATTTGCGTCCTGTGCTGATCGGTCCTGACGGTGAATCGGAACAGTGGGTGTCCAGTATTGCGCAGCACGAAGGCCTCGACTACTGTATTGCGCAGAAAGAACGCCTGGGTGACAAACAGGTGGTGGTCACCATGCCAGCCTGTGAAGTCAAGGGCAGAGATGTCGTGCTGGTGGACGATGTTGCAAGCACAGGACGTACGCTGGAAGCTGCTGCCCGACAATTGCAGGACGCATCACCCGCTTCACTGTCCGTCATGGTCACCCACGCCCTGTTTCTGAACGATGCCGTACAGCGGCTTCAGGCTGTCGGTGTGGAAAACATCTGGAGCTGCGACAGCATTCCCTCACGCCAGCAACCGGATTCACCTGGACGAATTGCTCGGCGAGGCATTGCAGGAAGCGCTGACAGCGTAATCAGGGGCATGCACGCGTGCCTTGGCGAACGTGATGCACCGGGGAAGCACAGAATTCCAGCCTCACCGGCAGATCGATAGAGCTCAGGGAACCTGCTTGAGCGCCCTCACCTTTTCCATGAGATCGGGCGCATCCCATTCCCGCCCGCCAACCGCTCGGTAGACCTTTCGACCCCACTGATCGACGACGAAGGTCGTGGGCAATCCCTTGACATCCCAGGCTTCGCTGACACTAGAATCCGTATCCAGCAGCAGAGGAAATTCCACCGGATAACTGGCGGTGAATTCAAAGATGGCATCCTCATCCTCTCCCACATCGATTGCCAGCATCTTGATACCTTCTTCGCGCAACTGCTCCCAGGCACGCTGCATGGACGGCATTTCCGCACGGCAGGGCGGACACCAGGTCGCCCAGAAGTTCACGATGATCACGCTGCCCTTGTAGTCGCTGAGCTGATGAACATTGCCATCGGCATCCTTGAGTTCAAAGGCCGGGGCGCTGGGCTTGTCCGGCAGCGGTGTCAGCCCCCTTCCCGTGGCCAGAGCCCCACCGGCAAACAGCAGTACAATCAGAACTGTAAATACGGTTTTAAACATGGTTATTCTCTAGTTCAGTTTTTCCGGGGCGCATTGCAGACCGGAAAGGGTTGCTTCGACGGGCTTGCCGTCGAGCAGTATCTTCAGATGCAGATCGAAACTTTCACCTGGCGACAAGCCATACACCGTCATACCCCAATTATAGTCGCCCGGCTCAAAATGCTGCACCGTAGGCATCAGCGACCAGTTCAGGGCAATGCGTGCTGCCTGGGGAAGCACTTGATCCTGCAGCCTCTGCTTCCAGTATTCCCGAACCAGCAACTGGCTTTTCTTGCCTTTGTGTACCACTTTCCAAGTCGTCAGATCAAAATCCAGGGGCAGGCTTCCATCATTGCGGAACATGGAACCAAAAAAGCAAGAAGTGGCCAGTTCGTTGGCAATTTCAGCAGGAAACCCCCGCCCCTGCAGATAGGCGCGGGTCTGATCCGGTAATCGCTGCACTAGGCGCAACGACACTCCGTCGTGATTCCACTGCCAGGTGCGCAACCCTGTTTTTTCGCCCACCTCCATCGTCACGGACGCAGCCGACAGTCCCATCCAGAAAAGCGGCAGCAAAACAGCAATCAGGAATTTCATATCAGCGCTGCTTCGCTGTATCGACAGGATGACCGACCTTCCAGCCGCCATTCCGGCAGACCACCATCCAGCCGGACAGCGGCCAGGCCTTTGTCTCTCAGCAAAGCAACTGCATCGAAAGCAAGTACGCAATGAGGGCCACGGCAATAGGCTACCACTTCCTGACCGTTGTCCAGCTCATCCAGTCGGGCCTCCAGCTCCGCCAGAGGCACATTGATTGCTCCGGGAACATGGCCTGCTTCATATTCTTCGTTCGGGCGTACATCCAGCACAGTCACCAGCCCTTCCCGCGCCCTTTTCAGCAACTCCTCCGCCGGCAGGGGTTCGAGGTTATCCTTGACCGTGAGGTAGCTCTGTATAAGTTGCTGAACATCAGCCAGGTGTCTTTCGGCCACTTCGCGAACCGCATTGAGCAGCGGAGGTACATCATTGCCACTGATGCGGTAAATGACTTTCTGCCCTTCCTTCCGTGAACGGACCAATCCCGCCTGACGCAATTGCTGCAAATGCTGTGAAGTATTGGCAACACTCAGGCCGGACAGCTTTGCCAACGCATCGACGCTGCGTTCGCTTTGCACCAGAAATTCCAGCAATTCCAGACGATGACCGTTGCTCAACGCCTTGGCAACTCGCGCAAACTGGGCAAAAAGGGCTTTTTTGAAATTGCCGACTGACATCCTTACCTCGACATCCGCTCTATTGTTCGTTAGATTGATTGAATAATACACACAAGCATGTTCATCCCTCAATCCTTAGCCCGCATCGCTCACCGATCCCCTGGTTCCGGCGTTTTTGGGCGCCGGGACGTGGCCAAGATAGACCGATAGCCCATTTCTCGTGCCAAGGTACTCGCCGAGAGAAGTGATTCTCGTGT
>NZ_JBHNMF010000355.1:0-3427 GCF_048562965.1 Thiolapillus sp.
GCTGATGTGGCCGCCATGGCGCTTGAGAATGCCTTCAAGGCGGTACAGCGGCAGGGCGTCGGCGTACTTGGCCACCAGGATCCAGGCCAGCAGCCGGACGCTGGCCAGGCATTTGCCCAGAGGATGGATCGGGCGGGCAGCCACTTTGACTGTGCTTTCTCCCTCAGGCGTATCGAATACGGCTTTCTCCTGCCAGTATTCGATCACCCGGCATGATCGCAACCTGAGACCTGGATTCCGGATCCCAATAATTCAATGGCTTACGAAAATATTCCACAACCAAATCCAGACGGAATCAGGACCTATGCCTGTATTTGTACGCTATTTCCCCTGCTATGGCCAGATTCGCCGTAGGCGTGCCGTAAATACCTAAATCCAGCAAAAACTGGATTTGCCAGCCACCGGAAATACGACTATTTCTGGATTTGCAAGAGTAACAGGCAAGTGGTTTCATTCCTTATTGGGGAAGAAACAAAGGGAAAGGGCAGGTTTCAATCAGGCAATAGGGAATATGTTCCACCTATTTGGTGGGCGTCAGAATATGGAAACAGGCATCCGGAAGGGAACGAGTCCCAGGCGGGGCAAATCCGGAAAACCAGGAACAAGCCACCCGACAAGGTGGCTGGATCTTAGGTGTCGAGCTGATAGTGGCGTAACAGGGGATCGTTCCGGGGATAGAGAAAGACTTTCTTGGAACCCGTTCCGAGAACATAGCAGGGTTTCAGTCGCCCCATCTTCTTTAGGTTTGAACAAAGATACCGGTGGCGTCCCAATTGCTTTCCAATCTCAGTTCCCGTGGCGGCTTCATCCCAAACGGATAGCACTTTTTGCAGGTCGGAATAGGCGATAATCGTTCGATTACCAAACCGGTGTCCATTGATAAATCCAGTGTCGATCCACGTGCGCCGGAATGCGTGCACCGATTGCCCGGTTGCTTCCGCCGCGATTTCCAAATCCTGATAATTTTGGTTCAGCCTAGCCGCCAGGGACAGAACCTCCGCCTTTCGGAAGGAGAGATACCGGGCTTCCCGATCCAGGGGAGTTATCCATCCCTGGCTGACGATAGTTCTCACCGCTCTCGGGTCGACTCCCAAAGATTCAGCAGCCAAAGCTGTGGTCATTTGATCCGTCGATTTCCTGCGGGCCGCGGCCGTCTTTCGTCCGGCCGGGGAGGAATAGGGCGCTTCCCGGATCGACTCAAGGTCCAGTTTCTCGATCTCCTCACGGAGAAAGAGAAAAGTGGCCCCTGAATCGATACCCGGCCCGCTGACCGGCACCGCTCCGGCAGAGCGCAATCGATTCGAGAAGGTGGTTGGGGAAGCGCCCTGTTCACGGGCCACGGTGGAGCCGAACACGTAGCGCCGGTCGAAGGCCCGAAGGGCTTCTTCTTCGATCAACCACTGAACTGCATTTGTATGGCCGCCCCGCTTTGCCTGGAGCAGCCCGGCGCTGATAACGCCGCGCACGGACTCCGGGTTGGTCTTCAGGCGCCGGGTTGCTTCAGCCAAGGTAAAGTAGGGTCCTTCGCTTTTCCCGCCAGCGGTCTGTCCCCCTTTATCCTGGACATAATCCGATGGGGATGCTTCCGATATGCTTGGCTGGGAGCCCTCTCGGTTCACGATGCTGGAGATCACGGCGGAAAGCGACCGATTCCGGTACCTGGCCAGCAAGATTGGCAGGGGATCGGCGGTTTCCTGCTTTTCCACGTGGTGGCTGGCCAGTAGCAACAGCGCATTGACCGAGACAGCTCGAATTCGGTGCCGGTCGGCTGACAGCAGGTGGCCGTCTTTCTTCAGCCGGGCAAAGGGCACCCTCCCAATGCCGAGCACCGCCATGGCGGTGTGTTGGTGCCAGGTGATGTCTCCCAATTGCCCAGTCCACTGGTGGCGTGATGGTTTGGCAAGCAACAGTGTGCCATGGGCCACCAAATCGGCATCTCGGCTGGCCAGCAGGGGGGCCAGCAGGGTTCTCGGATGCAATGCTTCGCCAGCAGGAGGACCGGTGGGGGCATCCGGCTCCTCGGGCCAGTTCCCATGCAGGAGACTGGCCAGAGCCGTGACGAGCGGCACGCCCGGATCGATGAGCCCAAGCGCTCTCCACCAGTTCACTACGGAATGCAGGGCCGTATAGAGGCGCAGCCCGGCCTGCTCCTGTTGTTCAACGAGTCGGTGTAGCAAACCGGCCGGCTCCTTGGAACAGGTCTGCTGTCGGTGAGCCATCGCTTCGGGATCGCAACCGCAGGAAAAAGGGGTTCGGTTCCAGTCCCAGGGTGCATGACAAACCGGACAAGCGTCGGTCAGCAACACCTTGTGTTGGGCACAGGAATACGCGGCCACATGGTCCCATTCAGCGAAGGCGTAGCCATGCTCCAGGTAACAGGCGATGCACATCCGGCTGCGCCGGAACTGCAGGTCGCCGGGAGCGACCTGTAGTCCGTTCCAGAGGAGGTGGTCCATCCGGCCACAGCCACACCGTTCATAGACCACCAGGTTTACCTCATCTTCTGGCATACCCAGGGTGGCACAGGTCGCCCGAAACAGCAGCGGACTGCGCGCCAGCGTTCCCAGCCCCGTATCGGAATAGTCCAGGTAAGGGTTCATGGAAAAGGCAAAGCTGATCAGCGAAGGATAACCGTTTCCCAGGGCTGCCCGGCGCAGCAGGCTCAGGGGTGATTCGCCAGGCTGCGCATGGGGCAGGAAGGGCATGCTTGGCTGGTTCATCTCAGTTGACCTCCCCCTGGGAAAGCGTGAGCAGGTCTGCGCTGTCCAGTTCAAAAGGATTGAGCGCTTTTCCTTCCACAAGACGGGACATGGTTCTGGCCAGGTGGGTATTACTTTCCATGACCCGGCTGATCTCCGTGCGAACGATCTTTTCTGGCTGGTAGGCTTTGGCAAAATGCCCGAGGGTAATCCGGCGGTCCCCGGCGTCGTAGGCCTGGCGTGCGGCCGCAATGACCAGGCTGTTGATCCTGGCGGGCGTGCCGGCCGTGGCGAGATAGATCCGGGCGGCATTGTCGGGGTTGTTGCCAAAAGATTCGTACTCATCGAAGTAGTCCAGCTGGCAGGCGGTGTTGAGCAGTGTGTCCACGAATCCGCCCAGCACGTTGGCTGAAGACTCACCTGCTTCTTCCGTCTGGGTGGGCACCGGGAAGGGCTTGAGGTAGTAGATCTTGGAGAAACGCCTGGCCATCTGCTCGTCGGCCTCGATGAGTTCTACCAGCGGGGGCATGCCCATGAGGACGAAGGTCACCTCGGTCTTGTTGATCAGGGACTTGATCCAGTCCAGGGATTCCCTGAGCTTGTGGCTGTAGCCGTTGGCGTTCATGCCAAGAGCCTGCAGATGTTGGGTCTCGTCCAGAAAGATGACCTGGATGCCAGCCTGCTTAAGCATGGTTAGCACCAGGTCGGTCAATGTGTCTGATGTGCCA
>NZ_JBHNMF010000356.1:0-3425 GCF_048562965.1 Thiolapillus sp.
GCGTTTGGATGCCTACTTTGCTTCCCCTCTGGCGCTATGCGCACGACGGGTAAGCAGTGCGGCCTCGCGGCTACTGGGGTCTACCAGCCTTCGCTTCGCTCTCCATGGCTGGCAGCGTTGGAAGGCACCGCTCTGTAGGTAAGGTGGATACCATCCGCAGGACTCATCAGTTCGGGCTCCTGCCCCTTTCTCAACACCTGTGCATTCAGCACATTGTAGGGAGGGAGAATGCTGAACATGCGGTAATCCTGATCGGCGCAGTGCATACCCAGGTCATTGGCCGCAAGCACCGTGTAGTTGCCTGCCACGGGTGGTGGCGGCGGAGGTGGCGGGGGCGGATTGCCATTGCCATCGTCACAGTCCTTCTGTGAATTCTTCACATCTTTTTCAACGGCAGGAGCACCTGCCGACTGGGCACGTACCCGGCAAGGCACTGTCCCACTGATGCTGGCCTTGATTTTCCATTTACCGGATTTGACCGTGGTCTGCCCAAGCACCTGCCCCGAAGCTGCAGACAACAGCGTCACTTTCTGACCGTTGCTGCCCTGCCCCTTGGCTTTCAGCTGGGATTTGTCGCTCTTCCACTTCGCCTCCTTGATACTCAGGGAATACTGCGTATTCTTGTCCTTGTCTTTATCCTCATCATCATCGCCCTGGGGGACAGAGACGATCAGATCAAGGCCATCTGCCGACACATAGCCGGGCATGGCAAAGCCAAGCAGCAATAGCGCCAGGGCAAGGCGCTGTATTATCAATAGGGGTTTCATGGGGATGATCCTCCGAATCCGGTAATTTCGTGTTGGCAAGTATGTACGAACCAGATTAAGCAAAGATTAAGAAAACCCAGAGTTTCGCGCGGATTGTCCGCCAGGGACAAAACGCCTATGCTTGCACAACAGCAACCCCAAATTCCGACGACAGGAGCCCTTTTCATGCGCCTACTCCACACCATGCTGCGGGTCGGAAACCTGCAAAAATCCATTGATTTCTATACAAATATTCTGGGTATGCACCTGCTTCGCCAGAAAGACTATCCAGACGGCAAATTCACGCTGGCCTTCCTGGGTTACGGCGACGAATCCGAAAACACCGTACTCGAACTGACCTGCAACTGGGGCGTGGAAGATTACGATCCGGGAACAGGTTTCGGTCACATTGCCGTCGCCGTGGATGATGTCTATGAAGCCACGCAAAAAGCCCGGCAGCAGGGCGCGAAGATTCTGCGCGAGGCCGGACCCATGAATGCAGGAACAACCATCATTGCCTTTCTCGAAGACCCTGATGGCTATCAGATTGAGCTGCTGAACGACCGCCGGGGGAATGAATGATGGATGACTGGACACCGATCATCGTCCTTTCCCTGGTGGCCACCGTCATCGGCCTGCAGCTGCTCTGGCGGCACAAGGCACTGCAGAGCAAGGGGCAGTCCACTGCTGTACTGAAAGAGGCAATTCCCCAGCTGGATGAACAGACTCCCGGACTGGTTTTCTGCTACAGCCCTTCCTGTGCTCCCTGCAGGAACATGCTGCCAGCGATCGATGAACTTGCCGCAGACCATCCCAATATCCACAAGCTGGACATCAGCGAGCACATGGACCTGGCCCGGGAAATCGGCATCCGCGCCACCCCTACCACCCTGCTGACCGGCAAGGGCAGTATCAGCCGCGTCATTCTGGGAGCGAAGAGTCCGAGCAGCCTGCGCAAACTGCTGGATTCAGCCCAGTGAAAATCACGCATCCGCACTTTTTCAACCCTGCTGCGCCGCATCCAGGGTCATCGTCACCACCCTGACCAGCCTGTCCTTGTGCTCGGCGGGCAGCCGCGACAGGCCATTGATGCGATCCGGCAGGGATTCCACCACCGGCCACAGTTCCTGCAGCAGCCTGTCCAGGGTCGTGATGCGCAGCCCCAGGCTGGCGGTAAAACGTTCCAGGGCCAACCGCAAGTGGACGGGGTTGCCGTTCTCATCCAGATCGCCATAACCTCCAAAAGACATGGGGCGAGCATGTTGTGGATGCTGTAGGCGCGCATGGGCGTGGGATCGTAAACGGGTGAAAACCTATAGGCGGCAGGCTCACCCGTGAGGGACAGGTTTTCCAGATGCAGATCCCCGTTGCCGCTGAACAGGGCCAGCAGCAAACGCTTGAGCAAATGTCTGGCCGCCTGTTTCTTGTCCGCAAACAGGGGAAAACGGGCCAGCTGAATCAGGCTGGCAATGTGCTCGTAGTCTGCACCGTCCCGGCGCGTAATATCCTTTTTGGCCGTGGCAAGCACGGACAGCAGGGTTTCATTCACCCGCGGAGCGTTGTTCACATCACGGTCGAAGCGCTCCACGGCAATGACCGGCACTTCCCCGATTTCCGCCAGCCAGTAGCGGGGAGTATCGAAGCCGGCTTCCCTGTGCAGGTCCAGCGCCAGGGCTTCCAGCTCCACCAGCCCTGGGTAGGCCGTATCCTTCTCCATTTTCAGGATCACATCGGTGATGCCCGGTGTGCTGCGCCGGGTTGGCAGGCCGATCTGGCCGTTCCAGCCTTCGGCGGGAATGGACAGCGGCAGCTTGGGAATGGCGCCTCCTACTGTCGGTGTCGGGCCGATGATGCTCAGACAAGCTGCCGAGCGCTGGTCATACCAGGACAGAAAGGACTTGAGGGAAAAACCGAAGTCCCGGTCGATGGTGTACAGGCTGTGTTCCTGAACATCCGTGTACCAGTCTTCTGCAATCCTGTCATCCACAAACACATCCAGGTGACCGATGCCGCCATGCCCCGTACGGGTCAGCACCAGCCAGTCCTGAAGCAGTCCCTTTTCCGGAATGGTCATGCCCTGGCTTTCCAGCCAGCGCAGAGCCAGCTGACGCTGGAAATTGCTGTCGCCTGCGGCAGGTACCAGACTCTGCAGCGGTGGATGCAAGCTGAAACCCTGGCGTCGCAGGAAAGGAACCGTTGTGTCTCCAAAAAGGGAAACCGGGTACAACACGCCCAGCCCCGGCAATCCACTTTCTGCGAAGGACGGAGTGTAGGTGAAGCGCGCTTCACGATCGGTAACGGCGAGATCGCCCATCTTGCAGGGCTCCCCGCCGATGCGGGTCCAAACCACACCCTGCAGATCCTTCACAGCAGATCGCCCCTGATGATCTGTTCCGCCAGATCGTCATCGGGCACCAGAGTCAGCCGCAGCCCGGCGGCCTCCGCCAGCTTGATGAGGCTGGAAAGGCGCACATCTTCCAGGGATTTCATTCGGGACAATGACGCTTCGGACAAACCGGCTTGGGCCGCCAGTTTTTTCTGGCTGCTTCCCTGGCTTCTGGCATGCCGGACGATTTCATGGACCAGCTCACCGGCGGTGGAAGCATATTCGTTCTTTGGGTTGGGTCGCCGCATTAAAATTAACATATAAGTTAATGTTAACTAATATATAACAGATTA
>NZ_JBHNMF010000357.1:0-3420 GCF_048562965.1 Thiolapillus sp.
AGGGATGACCTGTCAGATTTCATTAATTATGCGACACTAAGATCCCAAATCAACAACTTACGCGTTGATTGTTGCATAATTAATGCGACAAATGTGCAATAATTATGCGACAACATTGTGCTTTTCGCGTTAAATTTGCGACAAAATATTTATTAGTAAATACAACGAGTTATGTCGGTCAGAAAAATACCGAGAAACTACCGGGTGATCACGGGGTGCGTGGCCAGCGAAAAATCCGCCAACAACGCCGCCGAATTCGAGGGTTCCCTCGAGCGCGACCTTTACCACTTGCTTGATTTCGACTGGACCGTGGAGCGCTTTGAGGAACAGCCCGTTGAAATCCGTTACAAAGATGCCCGGGGCAAAACAAGAAAATACACGCCGGATGTCCTGATCGAGTACGTGCCGGAAGTTGATCGGAAGCCGGTGTTGGCCGAGGTGAAGTTCCGCAAGGAACTCAAGGAGCATTGGCGGGATTTCAAGCCCAGATTTCGGGCCGCCCTACGGTTCGCCAAGGAAAATGGGTGGGTCTTCCGCAAGCGTGTCTTCGACCTCGTGATAGATTTTGGGACATCCCAGTCCCCAAAATCGACTCGGCCTTTGACAACCTATTGGTGCCCCAGCCGTCCTGGTCACCCAGCACTACGCAACAACTTCGCAAGCTCGTTGCTGCTCCGTACTTGGCTCCCAATGACTGGACGCCGCGTTCGGAGGCCTACTTTGTTTTCCCTCTGGCGCAAGGCACGCCGGGAAAACAGTGCGGCCTCGCGGCTACTGGGGTCTACCAGCCTTCGCTTCGCTCTCCATGGCTGGCAGCGCCGGTGAGTTCCGCCAGTTTGTCATTGACGCGCTGGTACTCGCCATGCAGCCAGTCGAAGGCGGCCACCAGAAACGCGCCAGAACCACAGGCAGGATCAACGACTTTGATCTGCTGCAGCCGTTCCTGCCAGGCGTACCAGAAGCGCAGTTCGGTCTTGCTGCCCCGTTTCCACTGGATGCTGCCGTCCTTTTTGAATTGCCCGTACCCGGACAGCAACCGGTGGAACTGTTCTTTGATATGCGCCCCCAGGGTATGCTCGACAATGAAGGCGGTGATGTGGTCCGGGGTATAGACCACGCCCTGGCGCTTGCGTCGGCCGCTGACGGCTTTGGTCTTAGGTGGTGTGGGTAGTTCCCCCTCATCCATCCTGCTGCTGAGTGCTTCGAGGTCGGCGATGGACTGCTCAAAGATATGCCCCAGCACAGTGACGGAGATTTCCGAATCGAAATCATATTCCGCCAGTTCATTAACCGATTCGCAGACCGCATCAGAAACGACCAGAGCATCCAGCGCTTCATCCGGGGCAAACAGGCCGCCATTGTAAGCGGGAATCCCCAAGTGCTTGTTGCCCTGATCGATGGCTTTGAACAGCCCCTTGAAGTTTTCATACACCGGACGGGGGTGGTACGGATCGGCATGCTCGAAGGCCTGCTTGATGCTGTTTTCAGGTATCAATCCCTTGTCTTCGGCAAAGGCGATGAACAACAGGCGATCCAGCAGCTTCTGCGCGGGATTGATAAGTTCGAGGGACGGCCGTTGCGGGTTGTCCTCGATGAGATGGGTCAGCAGCAGTTCTCTGAGGGTTTTGTAGTCCTGATAGAGCTGGTTGGTGATGTCCTTGTCCGCCTGCTGGCTTTGGTGCAGCAGGGCCAGGGTGTTGCCGGTGAGCAGGTTATCCGCGTGCAATAGCAGAATGAAACGCGCATACACTTCTGGTTCGATCAGTTGCGCCAGTTCAAAGCGCTCATACACCAGGGACGTTTCGCTGACTGCATACAAGCGCAGTTCCACATAGTTGCTCACCAGCACCCACTGCGCGCCTTTGATATCACGGGCATAGTCCCAAGCCTGCTGCACCGGGGTCTTGTGACGTCCGGGCATGATTGCATCCAGGTCGCGCGTTTTAGCGCCCTTTAACTCAAAAGGGGCTATGACCTTATCATTTT
The DNA here is from genome assembly GCF_048562965.1 of Thiolapillus sp. NCBI lineage: Bacteria > Pseudomonadati > Pseudomonadota > Gammaproteobacteria > Chromatiales > Sedimenticolaceae > Thiolapillus > Thiolapillus sp. Next base: position 1,987 of record NZ_JBHNMF010000357.1, read on the forward strand.
CTTTCTCTGCACTGAAATGCCCTAGAGCCAGGTCAACCGCACCACCGGCAACGCCATATTCACGGGCGATAGTCCAGGTGTCGCCGTGGCCCACGGTTTCATAGCCAAGAATGCCGACCATGATGTTTTGGGTAAAGGGTGCGTGTACCGCAACCTCATTCTGGCTTTCCAAGATACCGTTTTCGATACTATCCTTCCAGTTTGTTAACAAGGACAGATGCGCAGGCGGAATCTCTGCAATGCTTCCACCCAGCGTTTTTTTTATGATTTTTGGTTGGAAGAGGCTCACCCGAATTTAGAATCCATCTGGATACAAAAGTTTATTTTGCCGGAATTCGAGTGCGTAAGCCAGAAAAGCAAAATTAGAAAGCAAACACAATGATATGACCACACCAAACCTTGGACACCCATTCTTCAAAAACTTGCGTTGTCCGATGGAAGGGTATGCTGACATTAACAACAGAGTTACAGGAATCCGCTATGTCTGCATTACCTAAATATGTTCACGTTGACCATCGCATCATCACCGGTGTTATCGACCGCCTGTCAAACAAGAACAGCGCGTCCGAATGGCTGCGCTGGATGATTGATGATGTGCTGGCTGATTTGACCGGTCAGGAAAAGCAGTACCCGCCACCCCGTGACGCCCTGTCCGATCTGCGCGAGTTGGGCAAATTATACGGGCAGGCCGTTTTCTACTGCACGCCTTATACCGACCTTTTTGGCCTGATTTACATGGACCTGGCATCACGCTCCACTAAAAGCGGCCTGGGGCAGTTTTTTACCCCGCAGGTAGTGACGGACATGATGGCCAAAATGGTCGGACACCAGGCTAAATTGCCGAAAGACCGGCTGTTGACCTGCCTAGAACCTTGCTGCGGCTCTGGCGTGATGCTGTTGAGTTTTGCCCGGCAGATTTACGCCGACCATGGCCCGGGAGGACTGAGCCGGTGCGGTCTTTACGCCATCGACCTGGATATCACCTGTTGCTGTATGACTGCGGCGCAGCTGTTGGCCAACGCCTACATCCACGAAGCGCCGTATGGGGAATTGTTGGTATTGCGGGGAAACGCATTGGCTGACAGTGAGGACTGGATAACCGTGGTTCACGCCACCCACCCGGAGCTGGAACAGGCGCCCGCCAATGTCGTTTCGGTTGTCCAGTCGGCCCAGACAGCCGCCAAAAATGACCCAACATTGGCCGCACGTATCGACGCTCACGGACAAATAGCTTTCGATTTCTAAGTGTATTGAGAATGTTAAAATACGCGGTATATTGCCGGTGAGGACGGACATGGGACATCGAAAACTGACGAAGGAACAGGATTGCATCGCCAATCATCACCAGGGGCATGCCCGGGTTGCTGCTGTTGCCGGTTCTGGGAAAACCGAAAACATGATCGAACTGGTCTGGCGCACCGTATCCAGAGGGAC
>NZ_JBHNMF010000358.1:0-3413 GCF_048562965.1 Thiolapillus sp.
TCCAGTTACCTGCAGACCATGGCAAATCAGGGATACAATCCGCTGGTCGCCATTCAAATGGCCTTTTCGGGACAGCTCTATGCTGATAGGGGTGAGTAGTTACCCCAAACAACTATAAAAATAATCAAGCGTGTCTTCGGCCTCGTGATAGATTTTGGGACATCCCAGTCCCCAAAATCGACTCGGCCTTTGACAACCTATTGGTGCCCCAGCCGTCCTGGTCACCAAGCACTACGCAACAACTTCGCAAGCTCGTTGCTGCTCCGTACTTGGCTCCCAATGACTGGACGCCGCGTTCGGAGGCCTACTTTGTTTTCCCTCTGGCGCAAGGCACGCCGGGAAAACAGTGCGGCCTCGCGGCTACTGGGGTCTACCAGCCTTCGCTTCGCTCTCCATGGCTGGCAGCGAGCGAGCAAAGTACGATCCATACCTTGAATCGACTGGGGCCAATTTCCGAGAAGAAAAAGGCCTATAAAGAATGCACCTTCTAGACCGAAGATCGAGAATGCCATCTGCTCCTTGTGATTATGATACTGACCATAAAATGCGATAAGATCCTGCAATATCTCTCTTTCTTTCTTCAGTTTGTCTGAAACACTTGATTCTGACGCTGCCATCGTTTGCATGATCCTTTCTCAATTTAGTGTTATCTAAACTTTGGGGTCAACTGTAAAGTCAATAAATTCCTCTCCAGCAATGGGCTTTGAGTTCCAATATCCTTTCCCGTATGCCGCATCATGATCAGAGCAATCTAGAGAACCAATTGGATCAGTTTGCCGGAATCGGACTATTTTCGAGATCCCTTACAGTCATTGAAAAATACTACAACAAGCATGTGGAAATGTATATTTGGATACATCGGGCATGATGGGGAGCATTCACACATCTTTCTGCAGGCAACTATCCAGCTGAAAAAGGCGGAAATGCGATGTAGCATTCAGACCGACGTGTGATAGCGATACACACAACTTCCGTGTGTTCGCGGTGCTCCACGCAGGTTCCTGTCTATTGGCTTATCTGGTTACTGTCCTGACGGTATCAGCGATCTCGTTGGCCAGTTGCGTGACCAGGGGCGCATCCTTGCCTTCCACCATGACGCGAATCAGCGGTTCGGTGCCGGAAGGACGCAGCAGTACACGCCCGTCCTTGTTCAGGGTCTTTTCCGCTGACTTTACAGATTTTTTCACCTGTTCATTTTCCATGATGGCTTTCGGATCTGCCTTTCCCAGGTCCACGTTCACAAGAATCTGCGGCAGACGCTGCATGCCCATACTCAGGTCACGCAGGCTGGATTCACCCATCACCATGGAGGCCAGCACCTGCAGGGCAGCGACGATGCCGTCACCTGTCGAGGTTCTGTCCCTGCAGATGATGTGTCCGGAAGGCTCGCCACCAAGCGTCCACTTGTTGGCATCCAGTGCTGCCAGGATATAGCGGTCACCCACATCTGTGCGCTGCAGTTCCACGTCCAGTTCCTTCAGGGCCAGTTCCAGTCCGAGGTTGCTCATGGTAGTGCCCACCACCGGCCCCTGGAGGCCATTGGGCTGTGCCAGGCGCGAGCGCGCAATAATGTACAGGATGCCGTCACCATCGACGATGGCACCGGTGTGATCCACCATGACGAGGCGGTCGCCATCGCCATCCAGGGCGATGCCCAGATCAGCATGATGCTGCAATACTGCCTGTTGCAGGGCTTCCGGATGAGTCGAGCCGATATCCTTGTTGATGTTGAAGCCGTCCGGTTCCGCACCGATGACCACCACATCTGCTCCCAGCTCTTCCAGCACCGGCGGAGCAACATGGTAGGTTGCGCCATTGGCACAGTCGACCACGATCTTCAGCCCGGAAAGATCCAGGCTGTGAGGCACCGTACTCTTGCAGAATTCGATGTAGCGCCCGGAGGCATCTTCCACCCGTTCCGCCTTGCCGAGCTTGGCCGAATCGACGGTGACCATCGGCTTTTCGAATTCTGCCTCGATGGCTTTTTCCACATCATCGGGCAGCTTGGTTCCAGCCGCGGAGAAAAACTTGATGCCATTGTCGTAATAGGGGTTGTGACTGGCGCTGATGACAATACCGGCGGAGGCATGCAGGGTACGCGTCAGATAAGCGATACCCGGTGTGGGCATGGGCCCGAGCAGACGGATGTCCATGCCTGCCGCAACCAGCCCGGCTTCCAGCGCCGCTTCGAAAAGATAGCCGGAGATACGCGTGTCCTTACCAATCAGCACCTTGCCGGAACTGCCATTGCACAGCACCCGTCCGGCGGCCCAGCCCAGTTTCAGCACGAATTCCGGGTTGATCTTGCCTTCTCCGACCCGACCCCGGATTCCATCTGTGCCAAAGTATTTTTTCGTTTTCATCTTTACTCCCTATTTACGGTCCGGCGGACCGTTTCCAGCATCATCGGCCGGCGCTTGCCGGGTCGATGACCGCTTCCAGCACTTTCAGTGCATCGACCGTTTCCGCCACATCGTGAACGCGCACGATGCTGGCGCCCCTTTCTACCGCCAGCAGGGCTGCTGCCACGCTGGCCGCCACCCGCTGCTCCGGTTCCCGACCTGTGAGTGTGCCAAGCATGGACTTGCGTGACAAGCCCACAAGCAGTGGACAGCCCAGTTTTTCCAGCTCTCCCAGCCTGTGCAGCAGTTCCAGGTTGTGCACCAGGGTCTTGCCAAAACCAAAACCCAGGTCGACCAGTATATGCCCGTTGGGTATCCCCTGTTCGACACAGGCACCTATGCGCTCTGTAAGAAAGGCCTGAACTTCATCCAGTACATTGTCGTACCGTGGAGCCTGCTGCATGGTATCGGGTCGACCCTGCATGTGCATCAGGCACACGGGAACCCCCAGCGCTGCTGCCTGCACCAGCGCACCTTCACTGCGCAGCGCATTCACATCATTGATCAGGCCAGCACCGGCCTGTATCGCCTCGCGCATGACTTCCGGCTTGCTGGTGTCGACAGAAACAGGTATCTCCAGCTTTTCTCCCAGAATTTCTATCACGGGGATGACCCGGTCCAGCTCTTCCTGAAGAGACACAGGGCTTGCTCCCGGTCGCGTGGATTCCCCGCCCACATCGACGATGGCAGCACCGTCTTTTTCCATCTGCAAAGCCTGAACAACTGCGGCATCACGCTGCAGGAACCTTCCCCCGTCCGAAAAAGAGTCGGGGGTGACATTGAGAATACCCATGACCCGGGGACTGCCCAGGTCGAGTGTTTTGCCGTTACAGTTCAGTTTCATGGGCCACAAAAAGGTGGAGCCTCACTCGGAGGCTCCACCCTGCTCTCAAGCGTGTCTTCGGCCTCGTGATAGATTTTGGGACATCCCAGTCCCCAAAATCGACTCGGCCTTTGACAACCTATTTGTGCCCCAGCCGTCCTGGTCACCAAGCACTACGCAACAACTTC
>NZ_JBHNMF010000359.1:0-3404 GCF_048562965.1 Thiolapillus sp.
ACAAATAGAACAATGGCGGGTGCAGGCGACGCGGTTGGAATATCCTTCCGATGAACCCATTGAATTGAAACCGGTGTTGTCTGAAGGAGTGCCGACAGGCAGTTGGCAATTTGAACCCGAAACGAAAGAACCGGGAACTTGGCTTGTTTACCCGGCTCCAGAAAACAAGGAGTTATTTCGTGCCTGTATCTGGCCAATAGAGGGTGAGATCACAACGGATGATGTGCTTATCGAAGCGATGAGTACATCTCAGCAGAACAAGCGGGAAGAACAAATCGCTGAAGTAATAAGTAAATTGGCGAGTGATTTTCTGCATCCATCCTGGCTGACGGTTGATCAGTTGGCCAATCAGTTTGGCCACCTGTCGCTTGCAACCTTAGATTTATGGCGGATTTTTTCCCGCTCTTTTAGAGGGATGGCTGCGCTGGCACTGCGCATGGGTAACTTACCAAAAAACTTCTATTTGCGCTTCGCCCGTGAAATGCCTTTTACTTGGGAGACGGTAACTCTGCAGGGTTGGAAACAAAGTATTGGACAACTCAAAATGCAATGTCATCACCAGTATGGTGATATTGCAGATCAAATCTTTCATCGTCATTTTGAGAATTGTAGCCAGTTATTGGGAGCGGAATGCGGTGCGTTAAACTTCTCGCTTGGAGTGGCTGGAGCGGAGTTTGATGAGAAATTTAATAAAGAGTATCTGGCGTTAAAATTTGCTATAGCGCCAACCGCAGAAAAAGACTTATTCGAAGGAGCCGATAGCGAGCTCATGAACCTACGTCGGCGCCATGCTGAAGATGAGTGGCCAACAGGGTTTGACCTTATACTTAAGCAAGCTCGAAATGATGTGGGTATCCAGCATTTTTTGTATGAAGAGCCTTACGGGTTCCCTGATGGTGTGATCAATATGCCGCTCATTGCTGCAGCTGCTGCGGCAATGAATAAGTCTGACCAGTATTTTTCTCACTCTGAGAATGTGCATTTGCTGCGTACTTTCAGAGCGTTCGATATGGATTGGTTTGACGCTGCCTATAACTTGACTATCGCACGTTGCCTGGCGGAAGGGGGTTGTGATGATTAAACCCTACTTTGCCAGCTTGATGCCAACCTTGGCCGAACGGTCACAGCAGGCAGCGGTGAGTCAGTTGGGGTTCGCCAGTATTCCTCTAAGACATCGGCTACGAGAGTTGTTCGACCAGCCATTTGGGAATTCAGGTGCCTTCCTTGCAGATCCAACCTTCGAAGCCGTGTTCGGCTGGAAAGCTGCCAAGCAATGCATGGCGGATCTGGAGGGCAATCTACTGACCTCTGAATTAATTTCAGCAATGGATAGTGCGGGTGAATACGCCTTTGGTCGAAAGATGTTTCCCTACACCCATCAGCTACGCGCCTGGGAAATCTTAGGACAGGAAAAAGCCCAATCGCTGGTGGTAACCAGTGGCACAGGTTCGGGAAAGACCGAGTGTTTCATGGTGCCAATTCTGGATCATCTGCAAAGATTACGCCAACAACATGGCAGATTGATTGGCGTTCGGGCGCTCTTCCTTTATCCCCTCAATGCATTAATCAACAATCAGCGAAACCGGTTGCGTGCTTGGACGGAACCCTTTGGAAAGGACATACGTTTTTGCCTCTACAATGGCAATACACCTGAAAAACCAGGGCCAGCATCACAACAAAGGGATGCGCCCAGTGAGGTACTTGATCGTAAGACGCTGAGGAATGAACCTCCGCCGATTCTGGTGACCAACTCCACCATGCTGGAATACATGTTGGTGCGTACCCAGGATGCCGCCATACTGGAACAATCTCAAGGCAAGCTGGAATGGATCGTGCTGGATGAGGCTCACACCTATATCGGATCACAAGCGGCCGAAGTGGCATTGTTGTTGCGCAGGGTTTTGCATGCCTTTGGCGTTTCTCCCAACGATGTTCGATTTGTAGCGACTTCTGCTACGATTGGTGACCCCGAAGGGGAAGCTGGAGAGAATCTAAGACGATTTCTTGCTGAAATAGCCGGCGTGGGAGTGGATCAGGTTCATCTGGTTGCAGGAGAGCGGCAGATACCTCCTTTGCCAGATTGCAAAGAAGCCAGCCGAGAGTCTTTGGAGAAACTTGAGACCATCACACCTGAACAACACACCTCTCCAGAACGTTATTCTTCGTTATGTGCGCATCCTACGGCAAGATCCATTCGCAGCCTGTTCACCCGATCAGATCGTGGTGCTTCTGTAGCAAAGTTATCGGAAGTCTGTGCGTTATTACATGGGAAAGAACGGCATTTTGAAAAACAACAGCAGTTGGAAGCTTTACGCTGGCTGGATTTGCTCACGGGTACTCGCACTTTCGATGAAAACGGAGGGGCAGGGGAATCCTTTTTGCCGCTCCGTGCCCATCTCTTCCACCAAACCCTTTCAGGTATCTGGGCCTGTGCTGACAGGGACTGCAAGGAGAAACAAGGCACTACGCTAAATGAAGAAACCTGGCCATTTGGCGCTATTTACATGGACCCCAGGAAGCACTGCGGCTGTGGCAGCCCAGTATACGAAGTAGCAACTTGTAGCGATTGTGGCAGTGTTTACCTGCTGGCCGGAGAAAGTGACGGCTATCTGCGTCATCTTCAACCACCTCATTTATTGGATGATTTTGAACTGGATCTGGAAGAGCAGCAAGAAGAGAACCAGGATGAAGAATCTGATAAGGAAGAAGATGCGTTGTATGGAAGCCATCAACATACCGTTTTAATTGCCAATCGCTCCTTGAGTAATGTGGGTTCCCTGGACATTGAAAAGGACAGCAGGAAAATATCCGAACGTTCGGATAACAGCCTGCATTTATTGGTTCAGGAGGATGCGGGCGAGGGACTAAACTGCCCCAGTTGTGGTGCCAAGGAATCGTCCAAGAATTGGGTTTTTCGCCATGGCAGGTTGAGTGCGCCTTTTCTACTGGGAAATATCCTGCCCACTCTATTGGAGTATGCGCCGGATGGGAATAAGCCGCTGGATCACCCCTACCGGGGAAGACGCCTGCTTTCCTTTACGGACAGCCGACAGGGAACCGCACGCATGGCGGCTAAATTACAGCTGGAAGCGGAGCGGAATCGAGTAAGGGGGTTGGTTTATCACCTTGCCCTGCAAAAAAAGGAAGGGGGTGGTGGGCAAGATAAGAAAAGGCTGGAAGATGACGTAGCAGCACTGGAAAAAGCCTTCGAGATGTCACCCAACACTGCGTTGGAAAATATGATTGCCGAAAAAAGGGAGGCGCTTGCTCAACTGGATAACCTTCGTCCTATAGCTTTTGATGACCTGGCCAGAGCGTTATCGCAGCAGACTCGTGATATGCGCTTCATTCGGCAAAATTATCGACGCTATTCTCCAGATACCTTTGCTCACGATACCGGTGAT
>NZ_JBHNMF010000360.1:0-3390 GCF_048562965.1 Thiolapillus sp.
GCACCAATAGGTTGTCAAAGGCCGAGTCGATTTTGGGGACTGGGATGTCCCAAAATCTATCACGAGGCCGAAGACACGCTTGCATCATCATATTTTGTGGCGAGGCCGAAAGGCGCGTTGACGCCGACACCGGCGAACCACTGGTCATCGATCTGGGTTGCGTAGTAGAGGTTGGGAACGAAAGCGGTCTCTCCGCCATCGTCATTCGCACCGGAAAGCGAGCCGGCAATCGGCGCACCCCCGGTGAGCGCGGGGTTCACATAGGAACCCCGGTTGCTGAAATCGGCGCCCGGAACAATGATATGTCCGGCGGCAACCAGCTGAGAACCTGACAAGTTGGTCAGGCCAGCTGGATTGAAATAGACGGTGGATGCGTCTTCGGCAACGGCGGCGGCGCCGGCGAAGGCGTTACCCATACCGCTTGCGCTGTTTTCGATGATGGCAAAACCGGCTGACTGTACGTTGAACGCCGTGGTGGTCGTCAGGATGCTGCCAATGAGCAGGCCCAGTGGCTTGCGAATCGGTGTTTTTCTCATGCTGGTGAGTCTCCCTTGATATAGTACGTATCGCCTGTGTGCTGGCCTGCATTTTATGAGCCAAGTACCCTGCCTGTGACACAAATGATACTTTGTGGCGAAATTATTCAAAGGCTATGCCAATTCGCGTAAAAATGCCAGCACTATCTCTTATAGCGGTGGGGTTGGTTCTTTCGGTTGCTTTTTTGACAAATAGCAAAGGATTCACGGTATTTTTGTGGCAAGTTTATGCTTTAGCAGTTTATAATATAAGATAAATTTATCGCAGGTGTTTGTGGAGTTTACGTCCAGGCAAACCTGCCCTGCTTTTCCCGGTTTGACGCCAGTGTTGGACAGGAAAAAGAGGGGGGCGCGTTTTGCCAACAGGGGGATGTTCCGCACTACCGGTATCGGGAGCAGAAAGCATTATGGCCGACCGCAGACTACAGGTGTTTTTCACAGTCGCAAAGTTATTGAGTTTTACCAAGGCAGCAGAAACCCTGCACATGACCCAGCCGGCGGTGACCTTTCAGGTTCGCCAGCTCGAAGAGTATTTCAATACCCGCCTGTTCGACCGAACGCACAACCGCATCAGCCTGACAAAGGCCGGTACCCTGGTTTACGGCTATGCGGACAAGATCTTCGAGCAATACACTGAAATGGAAAATATGGTCCGGGAAATGATCGGGGAAATCAGCGGTTCGCTGACCATCGGAGCGAGTACGACCATAGCCGAATACATGTTGCCCTCGTTGCTGGGTGATTTCCGTAAAAAATACGAAGATGTGGTCATTCACCTGAAGGTTTCCAATACGGAAGGTATTGTTTCTATGGTGGAAAACAATGTTATCGACCTGGGCGTGGTGGAAGCGCAGGTAGGCAACAAGAACCTGGTTGTCGAAAGCTGCCGCGATGACAAGCTCGTCGCCATCGTTCCCAAGGGCCACCGCCTTGCGGAAAAGGAGGTGGTTGAGCTGTCCGAACTGATGGAGTATCCCTTTATCTGCCGTGAAGAGGGCTCGGGCACCCGTGAGGTCATCGAAGAATATGTCTGCAACGCTGAAGGCTGCAAGGATGGGCTGAACGTCGCGATGGAACTGGGTAGCCCGGAAGCAGTCAAGGGCGCCGTGGAAGCCGGCATGGGTATTTCCATCGTGTCCGAGGCCACCATCGCCAAGGAGCTCAAGTTGCAGACCCTGGAAGTGCTGGAGCTGGATCCTCCCATGCATCGTCCTTTTTCCTTCGTGCACCAGAAGCAGAAGTTCCGTGTACGGGTCATGGATGAACTGCTGGAATTTGCCCGCAGTTATTGCGAAAAGGAAGACTAGAACTTGCTTTCCCCCGCAGTCAGTCTGCCGAAGGAACAGCGCCGGTTGCTGCGGCTGTATTCCGGCCTGGACGGGCAGCGGCGTGACAGCCTGCTGGCCTTTGCCCAATTCCTGTGGCAGCAGCAGGAACAGGAAGGCGCTCAGGCACCGGCTGATGCCAGTGGCCCGAGCCTGCCTGAGGATATCCCCCGCCCCCAGGAGGAATCGGTGGTGGCTGCCATGCGCAGGCTGACGAAAACCTTTCCCATGATTGATCGTGATGCCCTGCTGGACAGGGCCACCTCGCTTATGACAGCGCACATGCTGCAGGGGCAGCCTGCAGCCGAAGTGATCGATGAGCTCGAAGTGCTTTTCCGGGAGCATTACGAGATTTACCTGCAGAAAAACGAAAAATAACAGGCGCGAAAATGCAGCTCATCTTTCAATGGCTCAGACGTACTTTCTCAGACCCCCAGCTCGTGGTTCTGCTTTCCCTGCTGCTGGGTGGTTTTGTCATCGTCATTACCATGGGAGACATGCTGGCGCCGGTGCTGGCCAGTATCGTTATCGCCTATCTTCTCGAAGGTCTGGTGGCGCCGCTGCAGCGCCTGGGCGTGCCGCGCATGATCGCGGTGGTGTTCGTGTTCATCCTGTTCCTGATCGTGCTGGGGCTGATCCTGTTCGGACTGATGCCATTGCTGTCCCGTCAGGTAACCCAGCTGGTGCAGCAGTTGCCGAACATGCTGGCACAGGGGCAGCAGGCTTTGATGATGCTGCCGGAAAAATATCCTGAACTCATCACTGCGGATCAGGTGCAGGAAGTCATCGGTACCATTGGTAGCGAGGCAGGCAACATCGGCCAGAAGGTTCTGTCCTGGTCACTTTCATCGGTAGTGGGTGTCATCACCCTGCTGGTGTATCTGGTACTGATGCCCTTGTTGGTGTTCTTTTTTCTGAAGGACAAGCAGCTGATACTGAGCTGGATTGCCGGCATGATGCCCCAGGACCGCAAGATTGCCCTGCATGTGTGGCGGGAAGTGGATGTCCAGATTTCCAACTATGTGCGCGGCAAGTTCTGGGAGATCATCATCATCTGGTCGGCCAGCTATGTCACCTTCACCCTGCTGGGGTTGCAATATGCCATGCTGCTAGGGGTTCTGGTGGGGCTTTCCGTGATCATCCCCTACATCGGCGCCACTGTAGTCACCTTTCCGGTGCTGGCTGTGGGCTGGTTCCAGTGGGGCTGGACGGCGGATTTCGGCTGGCTGGCGCTGGCCTATTTCATCATTCAGGGGCTCGATGGCAATGTGCTGGTGCCCCTGTTGTTCTCCGAAGTCGTGAGCCTGCACCCCATCGCCATTATCGTGGCTATCCTGGTATTTGGCGGCTTCTGGGGGTTCTGGGGCGTGTTCTTCGCCATCCCTCTGGCGACCCTCGTGAATGCGGTGATTCAGGCCTGGCCTTCCCGGGATGAACTCGACGACCGCCTGCAGAAACAACGCGCCTAGTCTGAATATCTGAAGTTTCCCAATTTTTTGGAGCAATGAATATTAGAGCCGACTAATATG
>NZ_JBHNMF010000361.1:0-3377 GCF_048562965.1 Thiolapillus sp.
AGCGGCTTTGGATGAGAATTTTGCCAGGGTTTGCCCCAAACCCGGCAATCCCCCCGGAAATTCTCTGGTCACTGTGCTGCTGCGCATGGTGGCTTGAATAATTTCTGGGAAACTTCAGATGAAGGATACAAGGTGTTGAAAAGATTTTTTTCAGCACCTTGTAGGCCTTACTGCTATGCGGACTTTGCATTGACGCCCTTCCCCGGCGCAAGTGATTCTAGATTTTGGTCATCTCGACAGGTTGCCCCAGCCAACCTTCACAACCCTCCGTACCCGGGAAATAGTTCCACGCCAACCCTCCCACGAGCAAACCGGCCACGGCGCTGCCACCGGTGAAGGTGCCTGCGGTCATGGTGACGATATTGGCTGCACTGGCTCCCCAGCCTGCCGCTGAAAGGAAGGTCTTGATATTTCCACATTCACGCAAGCCCTGTTGCTCCGCGTAATAGTTGAGCGCAAATTTCAGGGGGAGAATACCCAAACCCAATTGGTTCGCTTCGGCAAATCCCTGTGAAAGGCCTACTCCGGTGGTCATTACATCGGCTATCTGTCCGGCTTCCGCTGCATCTACCGGCCTGAGTGGCCGCCGCTGCAGTTCCACCCATTCTTCATTGATATCCACATAGCCCGTTATTTTATCTCCGTCGACGATCCCTTCGATGACATTCACTTCCTGGTGAATGTTGGTGATACCGGGATAATGCTTCTGTGCAATGGCTGTCCAGTCGTTTGCCGGCATTTTGGAAGCACAGCCTCCGACAGCAAACAAGATGAGAGTACATGCAAAAACGGCGCCTGCGATTGTTCGATCTAGGTCACCTGAACGGTTTGTTGGTAGTCTTTGCACGCCGGCTTCTCCATTGAGTTTGCTTGACTACAATGGTCGGCCGGAAGGATGTTATCTTTAACTACATTCCGTGAACCGGTTGGCAATATCCGCATATAGATATGGGGCGCAAGATCGGAGCGCCGTGGCTGCTGGCGGCACGCACTGCCGCCATCTGACAACGCAAATTTGCAGACGACAGGAGTGCTTTCGTTGAGCAGTTCAGGTTACATCTGAAAGAATCTTCCCAAGCTTTTCAGCATGAAAAAACGAAAACACTGCTTCTGATTATACGCGCTGTATCATACTGTTATGCTATAAACCTGTGAAACTACCTGTAGTCCGCCACTAGCTTACGGAAACTGTGCTCTGTGCAGTATTTCCTCAATGCTTCGCAGGGGATTTACGGGAGGATTTGTTGCGCTCAATCCACACACCTTTCAGGCCCAATTCATGGCTGATACTCTTTTTGTAGTCGAGTGCTTCGGACTTTCTTTCAAAACCGGGGACACTCACCCGATAGAGCTTTCTCCCTTTGACCGTCGCCGCACGTATCACGGCATCGGGTGCTTTCCTGGCATAAACAGCCAGCAGCTTCTCTGCCTTCTTGCGGTTGCTCGAGGAAGCCAGGTGCACCGTCCATTGCCCGGCCCTCCCCGCCTTTGGTACAGGCTGTGGTTTTGGTGCTTCCTGGCGCTGCCTGTCCCTGGCGGATACATTTTCAGTGGGCGCTTTTTTTGTCACGCTTGCGGTGACACCTGCAATCATCACAGCCAAAGGCCGCTGGGAGACATGAAATCCTGCAGGAAGCCAGGCGTCAGGATGCTGACGCTTGTCTGCTGACGGTGGCGGTGTCGCCGGCTGCTGCTCTGCCTGCTTCGGCGGTGGCACCGGCTGCTTTTGCTGATACTGTTTCCGCAATGCCCGTATCTCTCCTTTCAGACTCTGCTGCTCCGCAGCCAGCCGGGCAGTTTCTGCCCGCAGCGTTTCGGTAGCATTCTCGTTCCGATGCAGGAGATAACCCACCGCCACGAGCGTTACCATCAACACGGCAAGCAGCAACCGCTCCAGTATCTTTTGCCAGGATACGGAGGGAGGCTGAGACGGTTGAAAGGCATTTTCAGCAGATTTTTGAGCTGCCGGGGTTTGTGCTGATACAGGCTTATCTTCCTGCTCCTGTACAACGGTGCTTGCCGCCTGCTGATCGGGGTCATGATCCTGCCCGGACGTTTCGCGCTGTGCAGCCGGATCCTTCATGCGCCCGGATTCAGGCCGTTTTCCGGCGGGGCCTTCATCCTGGATTTCAGCGATGACACTGCTGATGTTGAGATTCTTGTGGCCGGGAGGATTGTCCGTTTCCTTTTCACCCGGGACACTTTGTTCGGAATTGCCGGATATTGCGCTCAGGATGGAGTTGAAATCGACGCTCTCACCCGAGATATCCAGGGACTGCGGGGAAGACCGGGACAGATCCTCTTCAGTATCAGGCAGAGCGCTGTTCGCCTTTGCCGGCCTGTCTTCACCACCGGTAGCGCGTTTTGTGTTTGTCGATATAGACATGCATCAACTCCCTGAATCAGGCATACAAATCAATACGCTTGCGTCCGTTCTTTTTCTTTTTGAGATCGGAAGCAGCTTTTTCCTTATCCGGACTGGCAGCCCGCTTTCGCCGGACATCCTTGCCCGTTGGAAGTATGGTTGCGACTGGCCATACCGGCAGCAAAGGATTTATGCGCGAATTCGCCACAAACTTCTACCGCCAGCCCTATCGCTGTGTTCAGTCATCTTCATCGCCCACCCAGTCGCTCATTTTGGAGCGCAGCCTGGTGAGCGCCTGTGCATGTATCTGGCAGATTCTGGCTTCACTGACCCCCAGCACTTCGCCGATCTCACGCAGGTTGAATTCGTTGTCGTAATACAGCGAGAGCACCATCTGTTCCCTTTCCGGAAGACTGGAAATGGCGGTAGACAAACCTTCCTTGAACAGATCCTTCTGCAACTCAGGCAAAGGACCGTCCTGCTCGTCATCCTCGTCACTCACCCACCCGTCGGCACTCAAATCATCATAGCTCAACACGTGACAACCGTTGGTATCGGCCCCAATCCCCGGATAGAAAGCGCTAAGACGGAAAAAGCCTTGGCTGTATAATGGTTAGTGACAAAACAGACCATCACCCAATGGGTGCAACAGCTCAAGGCTTATGACTATTCTAACCTACAAACTCGATACCACAAACGATTTGCTGACTTCCCGCGCAGGGTTATTGTCCATTGCTCACTTGATGGAGACCTTGAGGCTTGCGGAACGCATTGATGCGTACTTTCCTCAACCCAAGAGCAATCGTGGTTATAAGCCCTCAGAGTAACTACTCACCCCTAAGATGAGTACAAGCCTGCCTCCATGGATCTACAATCGCTTTTTCATGTCTGTAGATGTCGGGTACCATGTGATTATATTCCAAAAAGGAGCTATCCTTTGTTCCGAACCCGCCAGATATTGAACGACTGGCTCACGCAAAACCTGGAGGAAGCATAACGCCATGGTTATCCA
>NZ_JBHNMF010000362.1:0-3372 GCF_048562965.1 Thiolapillus sp.
CTTTGGCAATGCTGCCAAAGCCTGTGCTACCCTGGAGAGTATCTCGGGCTTGGAACCCTCAACAGTTATGAGGAGTATGCACAGGTACCTGAAGCTGGTGACAGCTTAAAGCTTGTGTCCATTTACTTTGATCTCTGTGTTGTTGTTTGGTCATAAGCTTGGTCTTCTGGGCACTGTTCTTCCATGCCGTAGGCTGTAGTGGCTTTGTCGAGACGCTCCACTAATTTTGTCAGTTCTTCTTCCTCTCCTGCTAAGCCACCGGTGACATCAGCACAGCGGAGGTTTGCCTCCAGTGTTGACAGTGCCTTCATGATCTGCTGAGGCGTCTGTTATGATCCAATCCAGAAATATTTTAAAGAGGGTGGGCGAGACTAGACGTCCCTGTCAGACTCCGACTGTTGGTCGGAACCAGTCTCCAATCCTGCTGTTGAAGAGGACTGCTCTAGTGGTCTTGTTATATAGAGGTTCCTGATGATACGAATAAGGTTGGTTCTCATGTTGTACTTCTTCATAGCTGCCCACAGAGCTGCATGCCAAACGCTGTCGAATGCCTTCTTCAAGTCTATGAAGTCATGGTAGAGGTCTTGCTGGTGCTAAAATATTTCTCAGAGAAGATTCGTAGGTTTAAATATCTGCTCTGTGGTGCTCCTTCCTGCTGTGAAGCCTGTCTATTCTTCAGCGATGGTCTTCTCCGCTTTCGGATTCAATCTGTTCAGTATGACCTTCAGCATGATTTTGATTGGGTGACTGATGAGGGAGATCGCTCTGTCGTTATGACTCTGCTGCAGATTGCTTTTCTTGGGAAGTGTGATTGCTTGACAGTTGAGGTGTTCTAGCGTCTGTAGGCAATTTTTAGAGCGAGAATGTGCTCTGAATCCATACAATGCGAACACGCTCTTGACCCCGCGAGTCTGCGAACTTATTCCTCTGTGCTGGCAATAAAAACCAAACTTTATGTTTGCATCTTTCTCGCCGCTGCATTTGTTCTAAACCATGCAGAGCATGATCCCACATTACAAAGTGTACATTACGTGTGTAAGCGACACTGGCAAAGTGTTGTGAGAGAGACATGTCAATGGTGCACTATCACAGAAGAAACAACACTCCTGGCTCTCCTGGAGCTTGTATCTGATCTCTCTTCTTACGGACAACACCGCTCAGCTTGGAATTGTTCCAACCAATCTTCTCAGTTGCTGTATACAAAATCGTTGTCAGACAAATTTGGCAGGTGCACTTAGTGGTTCTGCGATGACACGAATGTTATGAATGAGTTATGCACTGCATACAGTCCATTCTTAAATGAAGCTACTTTGGACGTATTTGATGGTCTGGCTGCGTGCAGTTTGCTTGGTTCACAACTGACGAATAGGCTGTTGCAGGTTGCAAACATGATTGCAAAACTGAGAATTGAACGTAGGTCGGAAGCAATCATAACGTGTGTTAGCGACACTGGCAAAGTGTTGTGTTGGAACACGGTTTAAAACACGATGCAGCGGCGAGAAAGATGCAAACATCAACTTTTATTTCTCATGAACTCACACCTTTGTCTATTGACCGCTTGTACTTCACGAATGAGTTCGCAAACTCGCAGTGTGAAGAGAACGTGTTTGAATTGTATGGATTCAAAGCACATTCAGCTGAAACAGTTCTCGCTCCAAAAATGCCTACAGTGACTAGAATCGGACACTTATAACAAGTCAACTATTTCCAGACTCTGCCTGGACAGTGGCATATTCAGCCCACTCCGACCTCGGTGGGTAAAGGGTGTATGCGTGCTTACATGTAACCTGCCACCTGCACTTTCGGCAGAATGACCGGGGTCTTTTACATGCCACTGTAGTAACACTGTAGTATGCCAAATTTGTCTGACAAAGGTTTTGTATACAGCAAGTGTGATGTAGCTGAATTCGATTTCGTGAGTAGGTTATGTAGCTGAATTCGATTTCGTGAGTAGCTTAGGCGTAGTTAGGTATCGATCTGGTTTGTTCGTTTGTTGCAAGATGTACGCGTGTCGTGCAGTAACACCAATCAAAGAACGGAGTGTTCCTTGAGGAGTAGCGTTCCTTGCTGGCATTCTTGGATGGAAAGTATGCATTGTGACGAAGTGTGGTTCTCTGCGTTTCTGTGTGCAAGCCTGCGCTTGCCATGTTGGTACACGTGTAAATCCTGTCGGACATAGCTGAGTGCATGTTTGTGGAAGCTTTGGTGGTAACCGAAGATAACTGTAGGCCGGGTAGTGCTGCAAAGTTCTAAGCCGACAGATGCAACTTGAATTATTATTGGGTAGTTAAGTAGCCTCGTGGATATTTTGTCAAATGTGTCCAAAATAGGTTCATTTAAGAATGGACTGTATGCAGTGCATGACTCATTCACAACATTAGTATCATCGCAGAACCACTTTGTGCACCTGCCAAATTTGTCTGACAAAGGTTTTGTAGACAGCAAGTGTGAAGATTGGGTGGAACAATTGAAAGCTGTACGATCGTCAGATCGGTGTTTTCCGTAATAAAATGTACCAGTTACAAGCGCTTATGAGCCAGTAGTGTTGTTTCTTTTGTGATAGTACGGCTTTGACATGTCGCTTCTCACAACACTTTGCCAGTGTCGCTAACACACGTAATGTACACTATGTTATGTATGTAATGTTGCAAACAGATCCGTTTGAATCTTTCCACTCCATCATCATTATCATCATCTGTCACTTAACGCCGATGGTCGTTGGGGAAGCACAGATAATTTGGCGACCAGTTTCCTCCATTTCTCCTGTTCTCTCTGGGACTTGGCGAACTCCAGGCCTGTCCATTCCCTGATGTCGTCTCCCCACTTGCTCTTTTTCCCCTTTCCAACCCTTGCCACATGGTTTGGCCAGACCTGATCAACGGGAGACGTGACCATAGCACTGCAGCTTGCGTCTCTTTACGATGGTCAAGGAGGTCTTCATGTGGTCCGATTGCCTGCTGAATTTTGGCACGGACTTCCTTTGTAGGAAATGCGTCGAACCTTGCGGTAGCACCTCATTTTCATGGCTTGTATTCTTGTCTCCAGCTCTGCTGTGAGTGTCAATGATTCACAAGCAGCAGAGAGCGCATCAGTCGTATCATTGGACTGGGAGAAATAGTCCTGTCATTTCAAACTGGTTTGCACTTTGGCAATGCTGCCAAAGCCTGTGCTACCCTGGAGAGTATCTCGGGCTTGGAACCCTCAACAGTTATGAGGAGTATGCACAGGTACCTGAAGCTGGTGACAGCTTTAAGCTTGTGTCCATTTACTTTGATCTCTGTGTTGTTGTTTGGTCATAAGCTTGGTCTTCTGGGCACTGTTCTTCCATGCCGTAGGCTGTAGTGGCTTTGTCGAGACGCTCCACTAATTTTG
>NZ_JBHNMF010000363.1:0-3336 GCF_048562965.1 Thiolapillus sp.
CATAGCGGCCTCCAGAAGTTTGTGTTGATTTCTCTTCTGAGAGGCCGCGCCTTGCTATGTCAACTATTTTTTGAGATTTTTAGTGGTTTTTCTCCTCTGAAACTCTAAACTCTAGACTCTAGTTACATTAGTTTTCCGGGCTAAATTCGCCCTTTAGCTTCCAGCCAGTTTTCCGGCAATCTGGAAACCTGCGATATAGGTGCCTGCCGCAGAACCCAAAGTGCTGAACAGGAACACCAGCAGGGTGCGGGAAACGCGGTTTTTCCACCAGCCCGTCCAGTGCGTCGTGTCATGGCGCAGCTGTTCGAAGTCTTTCACCGTCGGTTTGCGCAGCCACAGTTCCGCCGCGGCGGTGACCATGCCGGCGCCGATGGTGGGATTCAGCGAAGTGATGGGGGCAGCCACAAACGCGGTAATCACGGTAAGGGGATGGGCGCCCGCCAGCGCAGCCCCTGCTGCAGACAGGGTGCCGTTGATCAGCACCCAGCTCCAGACAAGCTGCCATCCCAGTTCGGGGCTGCGGTAGAAGCCGATGCCAAAGCCGATGAACACCAGGGCAACGATGAACCAGGGGATGATTTTCGGCCAGCGTGAAGGCTCGGGAAGCGCATCCAGCTCGCTGATGAGCCTGGCTGGCTCATTGATTCCTTCTTCAAGTTTTCTGCTGATTCCCTTCAGGTGGCCGGCGCCTACCACGGCCAGTATGTCCTCGTGCCCCTTTTCCTCGACTTCCTGGGTGAGTCTGGCCGCCATGTAGGCATCGCGTTCGTCGATGAGGGGAACAAACAGATCTTCTCTGTCGTGGGCGAACTCGGCGAAAGTGGTTTCCAGCATGTCGCCTTCCTTGAGCTTTTCGATTTCCTCTTCCTCGACTTCCTCGCGGGAGATCAGGGAAAGCAGCAGGCCGGTGAACAGGGTCCAGCGTTTCCACCAGGAAAGATTGCTGGCAGTGCGCTTGAGGGTGGTGCCGATCTCCCGGTCGATGAGCAACACGGGGAGGTGGTGTTTTTGCGCAAGCTCGATGGCCTTGCGCTGTTCTGCGCCGGGTTCGATGCCGAACTGTTCGGCGAGACGCTGCTGATAGGCGCCCATGGCCAGATTGGCAATCACCATGGAGGCCTTGCCACTGCGGATCACATCCATGAGATTCATCTTTGCCAGGGAATCCGAAGAGAGGATGGCATTGTAGCGGCTGGGGCAGAGCTCCACGGCAATGGCGTCGTATTCGTTGCTTTCGATCAGCTTTTCGACCATATCAGCGCTGGTTTTCGAAACATGCGCCGTGCCCAGCAGGGTGAGTTTGCTGTCTCTGATGCTGAGCTCTTCTATGGGTTCCTGGGATTGTGTGTCGGACATGATTTGTATGTTTGCATTACCGGGATAGGCTGGGATAATACCAGCTGAATGAATCGGGATGGAGTTTGGAGTGTGAAAATATTTTCATCGAAAGGGCTGGTGCTGCTCGCGCTGCTGTCCGGTCTGCTGCTTGGCGGCTGCGGCACACTGAGCAAGGCGAAGAAGAATCAGGCCCTGGACCTGCGCCTCAGGGAATACGCTCATGAAGTGCGCTGGGGTGCTCTGGAAGCCCTGCCGTCCTACCTGGAAGCGGACAAGCTCAGTGAGCAGCCGCCCATTGCAGATGATCCACAGAATATCCGCGTAACGGAATATGAAGTGCTCAGGCCACCCATGCCGGGGTCGGATGAAAACCAGATCACACAAACGGTAAAAATAGATTATCTGTTTCGGGACCGGCAGGTGGTGCGCAGTATTATCGATCAGCAGAGCTGGAAATATTATCCTGACACGGGCAACTGGGTTCGTACCAACCTGATTCCCGTCTTCAAATAATGGTTCGAATTGCTTTCAGCGAGCGGCCGGGACGGCATGAGCGCCATTTCATGCGCAAGCTGGACAACGTGCTTTTTCCCCGCCCGATTCAGGATTTCAGCGATGAAGACCTGTTGGATGTTCAGCGCTTGGATCATGAAGAACTGCTGGTGTTTCTGCAGTCTTTACGGCAACTGGTGGGAAAGGCGGCAACGCTGAAGCCCAACGAAGAAACCGAGGTGATCCTGGATCTCAAGTCGGAACTGGAGAAACACTACGAGCAGGCCTGTGGCCTGACTGACAACCAGTCGGCAAACAAGCAGGCCATTGCCCAGCTTATCGATGTGATCATGGCGACAGTGCAGCGAAATGCGGCGGGTGATTCCCTGGCGGAGCAGGAACTGGCTGAAGAATCACTGGCGAGAAAGACCCATTTTGCGTTGCTCGAATCTCCCCTGGTCGCCGACCTGTTGCACCCCAAGAGTGTCATAGAGGCAGACGAGCTGTCAGCAGTACTGCTGACAGATCCGGAAGACTTCGTGCGCCCGGCATTGGAGTTGTTTGACATCGATCAGCGCAGGCTTCTGACAGAAGATATGCAGGCGTTGCTGGACAGTCATGGATTGAAAGATGCAGGTATGCGCGAACGTCTGAACTGGCTGCGGACAGCCGGGTGAGGCAAGCCGCCTTCCGGTTTGATACCGGAAGACAGAAGCCTGTGATTCTATACTTCGAGATCCGGGGTGGTCTCGATGAGCATATCGTAAGCAGTGAAGATATGGTTATGCCGTGTCACGGGCATGCTGTCCGGTTCGACAGGGCCCACTTGCGTATCCGGGTTGCCACGGTAAGTGTCGAACAGGGAAACACGGGGTTGTTGCACCGATTTTGCAGGATTGCTGATACCCTGTGACAGGCTGGGAATATTGGGATCCAGATCTTCACTGGCGAGTTGGCGCTCGTACTGGAAAGTTTCGGCAAAGGCCATGTTGCTGACAAGTGCGAGTGCTGAAAAGGTAAGCAGAGTTTTCATGGTAATGTCCTCATGGTTATCGTGTGTCGTGTGTTGATTAACCCGGGTGCCAAATATGTCGTCCTCAGTGCTTCAAACAGGACGTGTATCAAGGCGCGGCTTGCAGTCAATGGCAAGCCCTTGTCAAAAGCAGCAACACCGATACACGTCCTGTTTGAGGCACCTGACCAATTGATACTGTAAGACAGGCCGCCCTGTCTGCGCCGGTGAGCTGCGTTATCAATACTCGCTGTAGAATGACTACAGCGGCGTATTGCTGTCTTGCCACCAGCGCAGACCGGGCGGCTGAGGGCGATATATTTGGTGCCCGGGTTAATAAATAAGACCCAGGCGGGGTTGTTTTCATTTCTATTTTTGTAACTACTCACCCCTATCAGCATAGAGCTGTCCCGAAAAGGCCATTTGAATGGCGACCAGCGGATTGTATCCCTGATTTGCCATGGTCTGCAGGTAACTGGAGATGCGGCAATAGG
>NZ_JBHNMF010000364.1:0-3332 GCF_048562965.1 Thiolapillus sp.
GGAGGCGAATAGCAGTGATTACCAAGTGGAAGGTATTCAACTTTAAATCGATCCGGAAAGAGACCGAACTGGATCTCGGGCTGCTAACTATTTTCGCAGGGGCAAATAGCAGCGGAAAAAGTACATTTATCCAATCAGTTCTACTTATTGCGCAGACGCTGGCGCACAAAGTAGGTTCTCGATCTGTCGTTTTGAATGGTGCGTTCACTAGCCTTGGCCAATTCGATGATTTGAAATCGAATGACAGTGATTCGGATCAAATCACAATCAAATTTACGTGCCAACCGCTATCCGCTCAAGATGCATCGACTCAAAGAAGGGCGCAGTTCACGCCACGTAGTGCTATTTACTACGGCCCGCATTCTGATCAGATTCAAGAGATCGCTTGTGAGATCTCCTTTGATGCCGACCCTTCAAGTACCCAGCGGGAGTTATTTCAAATACAACCTCTGCTTTTTGCTACTCAGTTGTCCTTCTTATACAGAGACGAGGATAACACCAATCAGAAGGCAGACATTTCCATTCACCACTCAACTAGGGCTATCTCGGAGACTGAAGGTGCTGATGGCGTCAGTGAGATAGATGACCAGCTCAGAGCCAGCTTGGACTATGCGGTTGAGCTTGATGAGAAGTCAATGGCCGAAGTAAAGGAGGATTTCCGGTCGGCCAGACCTATCGGGTGCATGCTCAGGCATTTTCTCCCAGAGAGAGTTGTCTACAAGATCGATACGATTGAAGAGGATGCGAATGCCATCACTTTGGCGCTTCAGGAAAATGCGCGCTGGGCGATGAGGCTTCAGCGCCACAGGGGAAGAGGGATTCCCCTTTCTGAAGAGATTATTGCTGTCTTGCGCAAAGTCCTCCAAGGGAGGATTGATTTCGACCAGATATTCAAAGACAAGCACTCGCAGGAGTCCCTGTTTGGCTCTGACTCAGAGGCGCCCACTTTCAGAGCCTGGTATGAACGATTGCGTGGATTGCCACGTGATAAACGTTTGAAGGTTCAACAGCTACTGCGTGAGTGCGAGGATCTATTTGACCGTATTCACTCGGCCATGAAGGCATCGGCAGCACCGAAGTCGGAGACGCACGCATTCGTCCAGGTTCGGCCGCCTCGTTTGATTACCGAAGCCACGCGGTATCTGGATAACTTTTTTGCCTCGTCCCTGAAATATCTCGGGCCGTTGAGGGATGCACCCAAGCCATTGTACCCACTTGCACCAGCGGCTGACCCACATGATGTTGGTTTACGTGGTGAACACACGGCATCCATTCTTGAACTACACAAGAACAAGAAGATCAGGTACATCCCGCCAGCCAATTTCAAGTCCCCTGTAATTGACCGCAAGACGGTTACTAGAACACTCGAAGCTGCCGTGATCGACTGGCTTCAATACCTGGGTGTAGCCAGCTCGGTGAAGAGCCGAGATCAGGGAAAGCTGGGACACGAACTAAAGGTAGGGCTTTCCAATTCGGATAGCACGCACGACCTCACGCATGTGGGCGTCGGCGTCAGCCAAGTCTTGCCAATTCTGGTCATGTGCCTTTTGGCTGATACCGACTCGACACTGGTTTTTGAGCAACCGGAGCTGCATCTTCATCCAAAGGTGCAGACCTTGCTTGGGGATTTCTTCCTTTCGATGGCGTTATGCAACAAGCAATGCATTGTTGAAACCCACAGCGAATACTTTATTGATCGCCTTCGATTCCGAATTGCTGCGGCCTCGCCTGAGAATGAGCTAAACAGCAAGACCAAGATCTACTTCGTTGAAAAGCCGTCCCAGGGGTCATTCTTCCGTGAGGTAGTGATTAATGAGTATGGTGCCATTTCGGATTGGCCGGAAGGATTTTTCGACCAGTCACAACAGCAAGCAGAGGAGATCCTACGCGCTGCGGCTATGAAACGGAAAGCCAACCGAAGGGAGAGCGATGCATAGCAGCCGTCCAAGCGTAACAATCGATGCAGGCATCCTCGCTGTTCCGCATATCGGTTGCACCAAGGATGATGCTTTCCAATATGTAGATACGCTATTGGATTGGAGCAAACTGCTTGATGAGCCATGGGTCGCTATTTACATGAGCGAACGGGCTTCTGAAGCTCTCTTTGATGACGACCTTTTCCCTTTAAGAAACCGCCTTAGGGACCTTTTTAGCAAACTTGGGATTGTGGAATACACTGTAAACGACATAGCAAAAATCGCAGCGAAATTGCTATCGCTTACACCTTCCTTCGAGGCCTACTACAGGCTCAAAGATGTTTTGTCCGAGCAACTCGAAACAGATCCGGATGTTATTCGGCTAACGACCCATGATGGCCTCCAATCAGATCTGGCTCGATGTATTACCCTAATCGCAGTCCTGCGCAAGCACTGTTCTCAACCACTAGGCGGACACTCACTCATATTGAGAGAAGCGCCCAAACAAGTTATTCAAGTCCAAGCGCAGATTCACGAACTCGAACATTCCAGAGGCGATATCCCGGAATTACCTTGTCCGCCAGAATTTTTTGAAGGCGACGTTCTTGTTTGCGACGATTTTCGTGGACTGATTGAATGCCTCGATGAAGCATCGATATTGGTTGGTGCATCCGATAATCTAGGGGTTGATCTTGCCATCCGAATTGCCATTTTCAAACACGCCATTGCTCAGGGAGAAGCTCCAGACTGGGGCAACGCTACTGTTCCAAACATAGGAGCCGAGTTCCGGGAGTTATGCCAGCAGTGCTGCGCTGATCAGGGGGACTCCTTGCCTCCGAAAATTCTCCGGTCAATCGTGGAAACAATCAAAGGGCATAACCTTTCTGCCGTCCACGCACTTCGTACCGGCCCAGGAGGCAATGACCCGCAAAGAATGCGTGGCTCCGACAAAGCACAGCGACGTGATATTGATAGGGAATTTCACCTTCATTACTGGGAGTGTGAAAACGGAACAATCGAGTTGGCTTCTGTGGTTTATCACAATGACTTTTCAATACCGTAATGATGCTGATGCAGCAAGCGTGTCTTCGGCCTCGTGATAGATTTTGGGACATCCCAGTCCCCAAAATCGACTCGGCCTTTGACAACCTATTCGTGCCCCAGCCGTCCTGGTCACCAAGCACTACGTGTCAAGTACCGATAGATCATAGATTTTCTTTTTGAATAATTCCGGTTGTTTTTTGTGCCAATCCTTAAGCGCCTGAATGGGCGTGATGTGCCCGATGTTTTTCTGCAGGACATGGTAGTTGTAGATTTTCTGATACTGGTACAGCGTCTCCTGTAAATCCCTGGACGCATCAAAATGCGTGGTAGCGAGAATCTCGCTAATCCGGCCATTGAAACGCTCAACCATGC
>NZ_JBHNMF010000365.1:0-3325 GCF_048562965.1 Thiolapillus sp.
GCAGGATGCAGCAATCAGCGTATAGAACAAGCTCTAACGGGCAGTATGAACAAAATAGCAACTTTATTTCACCCGAAAATATACGGTGGAACAATGTTGCTTACTCTAAACTCTAGTTACTCTAAACTCTAGAAATTATAGACAAATACTGTAATTATTAGTTCCATTAAGAACGCAACACTACACTAGCAGTTCGCCACCCTGAATTCGTGTTCGCTTATATCGCTCTTCAATTTCTGGCGAGACCTTCCTCACGTCGTCCGCAACTATTCGATTTTGCCGAATGTTGTTTACTCTAATAATCGGGACACCACCTTCATCATGGAAGCCTGGTTGAACAATTCCATACGATATCTTCCTGTCTTTGTGGACAAGATCTGCGAGGGTTTTTACTTCCCACGAGTCTGGCAAAGACTCGAACTCAGGAATCATTTCAAGCGTCATACCCCAACCCCCACCGTCGCCAAATTCTCACCTATCTGCGTATGGCCACGCACAGGCAGGCGAATCCGCGCATCCAGCACTTGACCTTGTTGCATCTGCCCCCTCATCACGACTCCCGCCCCTTCTTCACCATCTCCCCGCTCTTCTCCACCAGCCGGTCGAAATCGGACTCAAACGCCCGATCCTGCGCGACACGAAAGGCGGCGTATTCTTCCTCGGCAAGAGCCTTGGCCACCTTGGCCGAGACCTTGCCGGGATTGTCCAGAATTTCATAGTCGTTAAAGCGCAGGAAGGCGTCGAGCTTGGCCACCCAGTCACTCATCTTCATCAGGCGCTGCTTTTTGGCCTGTAGCTCGGCATAGTCCAGGTACATGACGACGATGTGGTTGAGTTCGTCCAGCTCTTTTTCGTCCAGGTAGTTCTTGGCGACGGCGACATCACTCTTCAGGACCTTGCCCTTGGGGGCGTTCTTCCAACTCTTCAGCCCCATGTGGGGCTGGCTGGCGTCGGCGCGTTGGCGAATCAGTTCGGCGGCGGTGTGGCCGTGGATGGCCCAGTGGAGCTTGTTCTGCACCGTGGCATAGAAGGTCTGTGTCGTCTCGGCGTTGGGGTCGTAGTCGGCGGAGCACTGGGCATAGATGTCGGTGATCTTCTGGTAGAAACGGCGCTCGGAGGCGCGGATCTCGCGGATGCGCTCCAGCAGCTCGTCGAAGTAGTCCTGACCGAAGCGCTGGCCCTGCTTGAGGCGTTCGTCGTCCAGCACAAAGCCCTTGATGATGAATTCCTTGAGGGTCTGGGTAGCCCAGATGCGGAACTGGGTGGCCTGGCGGGAGTTGACCCGGTAGCCGACGGCGATGATGGCGTCGAGGTTGTAGTATCGGGTGCGGTAGGTTTTACCGTCGGCGGCAGTTGTTTTCAAAATGGAAACAACTCGATCCTCCTCCAACTCCCTGGTTTCAAATATATTTTTCAGGTGCTTGCTCACCGCTGGCACACCGACGCCAAACAACTCGGCCATCCGTTTTTGAGTCAGCCAGAAGTTCTCGTCGCGGTAGAGTACGTCCACCTTGACGGCGCCGTTGTCGGTGCCGTAGAGCAGGATTTCGGCGTTTTCAGGCAGGCCCGTCTGACTCATTCGCCAAGCTCCAGCAGACTGAAGCCGACCTTCGCCAGATTCTCCCGAATCCGCGCATCCAGCACCTCGCCCTGCTGCATCTGCCCGGCCAGCTCTTTGGTGAGCGTGGCCATCTTCTCCTCGAAGGGCACGCCATCGTCTTCTTCGTCGGGGATGCCGACGTAGCGCCCCGGCGTCAGCACGTGGTTGTGCTTGCGCACCTCATCGAGGCTGGCGGCCTTGCAGAAGCCCTTTTCGTCCTCGTAGTCGCCATCGATGCGCCGCCAGCGATGGTAGGTGTCGGCAATGCGCTCGATGCCGTCGTCGCTGAATACCCGGTTACGGCGGGTAACCATCTCACCCAGGTTACGGGCGTCGATGAAGAGGATTTCATCCTCCCGGCTACGGAAGTTGTGGTTCTTGCGGTCGCGGGAGATGAACCAGAGGCAGGCGGGGATGCCGGTGTTGTAGAAGAGTTTGTCGGGCAGGGCAACGATGCAATCCACCAGTTTGGCCTCGACGATGGCCTTGCGGATGTCACCCTCACCGCCATTGTTGGATGACAACGAACCGTTGGCCAGCACCAGCCCCAAGGTGCCGTTGGGGGCAAGGTGGTAGATCATGTGCTGCATCCAGGCGAAGTTGGCGTTGCTGGTGGGGGGCACTCCGTACTGCCAGCGCGGGTCGTCGCGCAGCAGCTCGCCTGACCAGTCGGAGTCGTTGAAGGGCGGGTTGGCGATGATGAACTCGGCCTTCATGTCCTTGTGGGCGTCGTTGAGAAAGCTGCCCTCGCCGTTCCAGCGCACGTTGGAGCCGTCGATGCCGCGAATCGCCAGGTTCATGCGACAGAGGCGATAGGTGGTCTGGTTGGACTCCTGGCCGTAGATGGAGATGTCGTCGATGCGCCACTGGTGGGCCTCGACCAGCTTCTCGGCCTGCACGAACATGCCGCCAGAGCCGCAGCAGGGGTCGTAGACGCACCCCTTGTAGGGTTCGAGCATGTTGACCAGCAGCTTGACGATGCTGGCGGGGGTGTAGAATTGTCCGCCCTTCTTGCCCTCGGCGGCAGCGAACTCACCGAGGAAGTATTCATAGACCCGGCCGAGCACATCCTGCGCCTTGGCATCGCCCAGGCCGATGGTGGCAATCAGATCGATCAACACCCCAAGGCCGGCCTTATCAAGGTTCTGGCGGGCGTACTGTTTGGGCAGTACACCTTGAGGGTGGGATTCTCCTTCTCGATGGCCTCCATCGCCTCGTCCACATCCTTGCCGATCTCCGGCAGCTTGGCGCGGGCCTGAAGGTATCTCCAGCGGGCATTGGCGGGTACGAAGAAGACATTTTCCGCCCGGTATTCGTCGGCATCCTCCGGATCGGCCCCTTCGTACTCCCCCTCCCTAGCGGCCAGTTTGGCGTGCAGTTCCTCGAAGGCATCGGAGATGTACTTGAGGAAGATCAGCCCGAGCACGATGTGCTTGTACTCGGCGGCGTCCATGTTCTTGCGCAGCTTGTCGGCGCTCTTCCAGAGGGTCTTTTCCAGGGGTTCTTGCTCTTTGGGCTTCTTGGCGGTTCTGGCCATGGATTATCGGTTCCTTACTGTTTGCCGATTAGCGAGCGGTGGTTTTATCTTCCGGGTTGACACCAGCCCGCAAGCGTGTCTTCGGCCTCGTGATAGATTTTGGGACATCCCAGTCCCCAAAATCGACTCGGCCTTTGACAACCTATTTGTGCCCCAGCCGTCCTGGTCACCAAGCACTACGCAACAAC
>NZ_JBHNMF010000366.1:0-3319 GCF_048562965.1 Thiolapillus sp.
GGTACGGTGGAGATTTGGCATGGAACAGGGATAAGAGGCAGAAGTGTCTGAATATTCAGAAGATAATCTGGTTGAGCAGCCTGCAATAGGCTTGTTTTCCGAACTGGGCTGGGAGACGGTCAATGGATTCCACGAATTCGATTCCAGCGGAAAAAGCATACTCGGGCGGGATGCCAAGACCGAGGTGGTGCTCAAGTCGCGGTTGCGTCCCGCGCTGGAGCGGCTGAACCCGGGGCTTCCGCAAGAAGCGTTCGATCAGGCCATGGAAGAACTGACCCAGGATCGCAGCGCCATGGCACCGGTTCAGGCAAACCGGGAGATCTATGAGCTGATCAAGGAAGGGATTCGGGTAAAGATCCCGGCTCCGGATGGCCAGGGTGAGACCGTTGAAACGGTACGTCTCATGGACTGGAACACGCCCGGCAACAATGATTTTCTGCTGGTGAACCAGTTCTGGATCACCGGCGAGATGTACACCCGGCGGGCTGATCTGGTGGGGTTCGTCAACGGCATTCCGCTGCTCTTCGTCGAACTGAAGGCCACCCATGCCCGCCTGGAAGATGCCTACAACAAGAACCTGCGGGACTACAAGGACACGATTCCCCAGCTCTTCTGGTACAACGCTTTCATCATCCTTTCCAATGGCAGTCGCAGTCGTATTGGCGGCATGTCCGTCAGCTGGGAGCACTTTGCCGAGTGGAAGAAGATCAACAGCGAGGGCGAGGAAGGCGTAGTTTCCCTGGAGACCATGATCAGGGGCACCTGTGATCCCGCCCGGCTATTGGATCTGATGGAGAATTTCACTCTGTTCATGGAAGTTCAGGGCGGGCTGATCAAGCTGCTGGCCAGGAATCACCAGTACCTTGGGGTGAACAATGCCATCGAAGCGCTGAAAGACATCAAGCACCGGGCCGGGAAACTGGGAGTGTTCTGGCATACCCAAGGCAGCGGCAAGAGCGTTTCCATGATCTGCTTTGCGCAAAAGGTATTGCGCAACGTGCCGGGCAACTGGACTTTTGTGGTCATTACCGACCGCCAGGAGCTGGATTCCCAGATTTACAAGAACTTTGCGGCGGCTGGTGCGGTAACCGAGAAGGAAGCGCAGGCCACCTCCAGCCAGCACCTGCGCCAGTTGCTGAGTGAGGATCATCGCTATGTTTTCACGCTGATCCACAAGTTTCGTACCGAGAAGGGTGAACCTCATCCGGTGCTGTCAAAACGGGATGACATCATCGTCATCACCGACGAGGCCCACCGCAGTCAGTATGACACCCTGGCTATGAACATGCGTACGGCCCTGCCCAATGCTTCCTTCATCGCCTTTACCGGCACGCCCCTGATCGTTGGCGAAGAAAAGACCCGGGAAGTATTTGGCGACTACGTGAGCGTCTATGATTTTCGCCAGTCAGTGGAAGATGGCGCCACGGTGCCGCTCTACTATGAAAACCGAATACCTGAACTGCAGCTCACCAATGAGAACCTCAATGAGGACATGGAAGCCTTGCTCGAGGCCGCTGAGCTGGATGAAGCGCAGGAGAAGAAGCTAGAGCGCGAGTTCGCCCGGCAGTATCACCTCATTACGCGAGAAGATCGTCTGGAAGCCGTGGCAAAAGATATCGTACAGCACTTTTTCAGCCGTGGTTTTCCAGGTAAGGCTATGGTCATCAGTATCGACAAGGCCACGGCGCTTCGTATGTACGACAAGGTGCAAAAGTACTGGAAAAAGGAGATGTCCCGTCTCATGGACGAAATGGCGACCGCGCTTACGGACGATGCTCGCGAAGCGATAAAGGAAAAGCTCGACTACATGGAATCCACCGACATGGCGGTGGTGGTTTCCCAGGGACAGAACGAGATAGAGGAGATGAAGGCCAAGAGGTTGAACATTGAACCCCATCGCAAGCGCATGATCAGTGAAGATCTGGAGACCAAGTTCAAGGACCCGGATGATCCTTTCCGTATCGTATTTGTGTGCGCCATGTGGCTGACTGGCTTTGACGCACCTTCCTGCTCGACCATCTATCTCGACAAGCCCATGCGTAACCATACCCTGATGCAGACCATTGCCCGGGCCAACCGGGTATTCAAGGATAAGGTGAATGGCCTGATCGTGGATTATGTCGGCGTATTCAGAAATCTGGAAAAAGCCCTGTCGATCTATGGCGGTGGCACGGGCGGCGATACGCCAGTAAAGGACAAGGCAGAACTGGTCGCCGAGCTCGAAGCGGCTGTCCATGGCCTGGAGACATTCTGCTCGAAGCAGGGCATGGATCTCGATGCCGTTCAATCATCGGAAGGCATGCAGAAGATAAAGCAGTTGGATGATGCAGTTGAGGCGATTCTGCTAAACGAGGAAAGCAAGAAGTCCTATCTCAACCAGGCCGATGGTATCTGGCGTCTGTACAAGGCGGTCTTGCCTGATCCCCGGGCAGAGGAATTTGCCCAGCGTAGCCAGTTGTTCAAAGTGCTGGCCCAGAAGATCAGGGCATTGATGCCGCCCGTGGATATTTCGGATGTCATGGGCCAGGTGGAAGAACTGCTTGATGATTCCATACACCCGGAAGGCTATGTTATTCGTGACAAAGCCGGTAGTTACGGTGAGGAGCGCTGGGTCGATCTGTCACAGATCGACTTCGAAGCCTTGCAGGAGCGGTTTGCCAAGGGAAGGAAGCGCACCGAAGCGGAAAAACTGAAAGGGCAGCTGGGCAGCAAACTGAAACAAATGGTACGGCTAAATCGCTCCCGTATGGATTATCTGGAGAAATTCCAGCAGATGATCGACGAATACAATGCCGGCAGCATGAACGTGGATGAATTCTTCAGGCAACTGCTGGACTTTGCCAAAGGCCTCAGCGAGGAAGAGCAGAGAAGCGTTGCCGAGCAATTGAGCGAAGAGGAACTGGCTGTGTTTGATATCCTCACCCGCCCCGGCCCGGAATTGTCAGAGAAAGAGATAAAGCAGGTCAAGAAGGCTGCGCGGGATCTTCTGGATAACTTGAAAAAGGGCAAACTCGTACTCGACTGGCGAAAGTTCCAGCGCTCACAGGCTGCGGTCAGGGTTGCCATCGAGGATGTGCTGGATACGGATCTACCTGAAAGCTATACACCTGAGTTGTTCCAGCAGAAGGTTGAGGATGTGTATGAGCACGTGTTTGATGCTTACTACGGAAGTGGGCAAGGAATTTACAATATAGATTATGGAAGGGGGTACTGGTAGCCATGGCGTTTTAGCGAATTATTCAATGTTACGCGGGAAATCCTGAAATGCTGTGCAACTTCAGTTTTCGTCATCTGTGGATCACGTAGCATCGCTGCTGCC
>NZ_JBHNMF010000367.1:0-3302 GCF_048562965.1 Thiolapillus sp.
TCTACCAGCCTTCGCTTCGCTCTCCATGGCTGGCAGCGGTTGTGTCATATTCGTTCTTTTTGAAGCTGGTAGAGAGGCCTCTCTTCCCTGGTAATTGTTCTTTGTTGTTGGATAGGTATGTGTAGCAGAATTTGCTTGTCGCATGTGACCAGGCTGATACCTGCGTCCCGCGCGCGCCCGCCGATTGAAGCGTTTGTGGTGACCGTTATCAATCAGCACGGGTAATGTTGGTTGAATCGCCCCAACCGCACTTTCACCAAAAGACCAACGACGTGGGGTAATTTCCGTGAAGACATAACCTGCCCAATGCAGGTCCTGATTCTGGTCGGTCCAAGGCGCCACCCATATCCGGGCGACTTCGGCTGGCTGCAGAACAGGCATGGGGGAGGAAGGCGAAACGATAAGCTGTTTCTGGTTAATATACGATTGGTAGACCGCACTGGACTTTTTGCCACGCCTTACAGATGTCACCTTAACCAAGGTGCCGGGTTGGCCTTCATCCTCTGTGAATTTTCCGGCGTTTCGGGGCACCTCCGTGCCGTTGTTTCCTCGAGCCTCGGAAGGCCGCGAAGAAGCCATTGCCCTGTAATCGTCTTCATCATTCAGTGGGTCATAGTACGTGCTTGATGATTCCGCTTCGTCTTTGTCTTGCTGGTTGGCACTGCGCAATTTATTGAGATCATTGATGTCATCACTATGGTCATATATCGTTATAGGGTCGGCGCAGGTAATACCGTCAGGCATACCGGGGCAGGAAAACTTATCCTTACCGCCAAGTCCACTACAACCACTGAGCATCCCGAATAGAGCCAACAATATGGAATGTGAGACTATTTTTCTAGTGAACATTATTAACGCTCTCTGTTTTCTGGTATCTATGGAAGTTAAAAGTTAGCCGAGTTTCAGGGTCGTACCCTTGACAACAATGATTGTGGCCTTGCGACCCGCGTCGACCTCGATTGTTGGCTTTATCTGGTCAACCAGGTCAAGATAAAACTCCGCGACTTTTTCGGAAGCGCTGCTCACACCGCCCAGTACACCAGCCTGCATCACATCAGGTGTGCTGTATTTCGTGGCCGGGGTGGCGTTCCCGCTGGCACCTGGAACACCAATGGTAATACCAGTGACACCTTGGGGTTCCAGTGCTTTTGAAAAACCAGACAACAGACCAGCAATAGCGGATCGGGTAAGGAGAGAACCTTGACGCATGATGAGGCGTCCGCGCAAACCAACCTTGCCATCTTCGCCAACGATATACCCATCAAGTGGGGCATCAATCACGCCGCCATCATCCCGTACGCAGCTTATGCGTTCGGTGCGCATGATGGCGCGCTCGATGGACATATCACCATATCCACCCGCTGTGACGAAACATTCCCTGATCTGCAAAGAATAATAATTTGGCAATATGGCGTCACGCTTTACCCGAATGGATACCGGCGTGGGGTTTCGGCGATTGGCATTTGATGTTACCGCATCCAGCCCGTTCAGAAGAATTCCACTGAACATGGAGCCCGAGGGCAAGTAAACATCCTTTGGCCGTTTTATCTCTTTCGCCAGATCTTTTGCCGCGCGGTCGGTGATGCCGCCGCCGTAGTTATCTCCTGCTTGCGAAACACCTCGTGGCGGCAAACCGGCACCGGGAAGACTACTGTAGGCTTGGTCGGTGTTTTCAGCGCCAGGCTCCTCATTCCCATTTGCTGTAAAGCGGCTTCCACCGGATACTACTCGGAGCGGAAACCGGGTTTCTGGTGGAGGAATTTCTTGGTCGGTGCTTCCAGGAAAAGCCGGAGGCTCATTGGTGAACCCACCTTGCCCAGGCGTTGATGCATTGGCGCTACCTGTTTCGGAGGCCATGCCAGGTATTTCAACCTGGTTATCGGCGCCACTGGGTTGACCGGTCGGCGTCAATGAAGGAATGTCGATTTTTTGAGGCCGCGGTATTGTACCACCCGAATTTTTCGCAGCGACATTTGTCTGCTGTGCCAATTGAGACTCAATACGCTTCAGTCGGTTGGTCAAATAATCAATGTCATTTTTGACTTCCCTGGTTTGATCTAAGTCCTGGCTGACGTTCATCTGGGAGATCAATTCTTGTATCTTTGTTTCAAAGAGCTTCTGCGTGGTTTGTATTTGGTCTTCAAGACGCCTCAACTTTCGGGTTGACGCCATTTGCTGGGCGCTCAATTCCTCAAGAGTGGCATCACGACGGTTGGGAACCATCACGTCAACTTCCACAGAGTCGTCCATTTGTTGGCGGGTATCTTTCTTGCCCGTAAGTTTGGTGCTAAGTAAGGCAAACATAAACAATATGATTACCGCAAAAAGCATCATATATTTCTTTTTTCGTCCCGGATCCAGAGACTCCCAGCGTTGTTTGAAGTTGACCATGACCTTACCCTTTATCTGGCGATTTCAAGAACGGGTGAATTTTTTTGGAACACGGAAGATGCCGTGTTGCCGCTGACGATGTATGCATAGGTATATTCGCCTGGGTTAAGGCGGGTACCATTGGCACCGAATGATACGGCCTTGACACCGGATTCGTAAAAAGAAGGCTCGGTCAACTCGACAGTTTCTTCACCGTTGTTGGTTAGCTTATACCGGTAGATGTCCAGCTTGGAGCTTGACCAGCGTTTATCCGGCATTCCGATAACTGGTCCGATGCGGATTTGCCCGACATTGATGCTAGCAACCACAAACCCTTCGGGTATATGCCCCGTCATGGCTTTCCGCAGAATGAATACCAGCTTCCGGGTGTACTCCTCCGGGGTGGGCATTTTCTTGTCTTCTGGCGCAGAATAGTTGGTAACCCGCCGATCAATTTGAAGAAGAATGTTCTGCGAAGGCGTGCCTTTCGGAATCAAGGTCAAAGAGGCCACCGGCAGGTCATTTTCCTCGTCAGTGATAAAGATCCCGAATGGCTTGTCATCCTTGGGTAGGATATAGACGTTGGAACCAATGGTCTGAATATCGGCGCCACTGGCATCGATGACTTGGGGTTTCTTATACGGTGTTGCGATACGGTTCGGCATCAGCTTGGATACCGTGAGAACCTCGGTAACACCATTGGTGATGTTGATGACCTTTGGATTGATAGCCGGTGGCATGTCGGGTGGAACGCCAAGGCCCGGCAATCCGCCATCCCGTATGCGACCGTTCGTACCGGGTAACGGCAAATCCAGAACGGTTGTCGGACGGCGCTTTGGCTGTTTCTTTTTCTGAACGACGGGGGCTGCCGCTACCTTGGGTGCTTTTTTCGCAGGCGCGGGTTTAGCCACGGCTGCCCGCTTTTCAGCGGT
>NZ_JBHNMF010000368.1:0-3291 GCF_048562965.1 Thiolapillus sp.
CATTCCTTAATTCCTTATGGCTTCGTATTGTTCAAGTACGGCCTCGCGAGTGGGTTCCAGCACGCACTCCAACCGGCGCAGCACGGTGAACGGCAGGATGATCTTGCCAAACTCGGATTGTTTGAAGTCGCCTCTGAGCAGGTCGGCTACCGCCCATATTTCCGTGTCCAAGTTTTTCTGGTTCATTCATCCTTTCTCAACCTTGAATTGCAGTTATGAGAATAAATGAACTGGATGAAAAGTCAACCTAGTAATGCAGTTTTCGGCAGGAAAGCATAGATTGGACCTTATCGACTACCAACCGTAGTTTGCATTTAGCCAATTTTTCCATGGACCTGTTTCACAAGGGCGTGTTTGGCCGTCTGGCGCAGGAACTGGGGCAGCGGGGACACCAGCTGCAGATACTGTCCACCGCAGCTTCGGAAAGAATAAAAACGCAGCCAGGCAGCAGTCAGCGGGGAAAATTGATCAAGGATGCCAGTTTCGTGCTGCAGCAGTACCCCGATGCGCCCATCCTGCTCACCAGTTCCACTATCGATGCCTATGGGCGTGCGGAGCTGCTGGAGGAGGGTGAATCGGTTCGGGAGAAGGAATTTCTGGCAGAGGTGCTGGGCAGGATGCGCTCACCGGGGCAGGGTTTCGATACGGATCTGATGTTCTGGTTCAACGGCTGGGCCACCCTGTTTTCTGCGGTGCATGTCTGCCTGGGTAATGTTTACGAAGAGGGCGCGGAAACTGTGCTGGCGCGGCAGCGCAAGGATCCGCTCAGCAGGGCGCTGGCTGATTTCGATTGCCGCCTGCTCGATTTCTATGCCGAGAAGAAAGATGACCTTGATGCCCTGGTGGCCAGCGCGACCGGGCCGCACCACCTGTTTCATCGGCTCACCGAAGATGCCGACATGCGCCTGCACATGACGCGGCGCTTGATTGCCTGACACGCTAGTCGCATAATCAGCGCCCTTTTCATTCCCCAAGGACTGCCCGATGTGGTTTAGAAACCTGATCCTGTATCGCTTCACCCAGGCTTTCGACCTGGACGCCGAGACATTGGAAGAGAAACTGGCGGAAAAGACCTTTCGCCCCCTGGGTGACATGGAACCGGCTTTTACCGGCTGGACGGAACCCCTGGGAAAAGAAGGCAGGCAACTGGTACACACCGTGGGCAACTGCATGATGCTGTGCGCCCGCAAGGAAGAAAAGATACTGCCTGCCGCTGCGGTGCGGGAACTGGTGGAAGCCAGGGCGGGAGAGATCGAAGAGAAGGAAGGCAGGGAGGTGCGGGCCAGGGAGCGTCGTGAACTCAAGGAAACGGTGCTGCTGGAAATGATTCCCCGCGCCTTCAGCAAGAGCCATCACCAGTATGCCTATATCGACAGCAGGAACGGTTGGCTGGTGGTGGACACGGCAACGGCCAGCCGGGCAGAAGCCTTCATCGACCTGCTGCGCGAGTGCCTGGGCACCTTGCCCGTGGTGCCGTTGCAGGTGGCAGAATCACCCGATGCCGTTATGACCGAATGGCTGAAAGAAAGTGGCGTGCCTGCGGCGATCCAGATCGGGGACGAGTGCGAGCTGCGCGATCTCATGGAAGACGGCGCCATTGTGCGGGTCCGCCGGGAAGACCTGTTCTCCGATGAAATCCGGGTGCACCTGGAGGCGGGCAAACGAGCAATGCGCCTGGCGCTGACCTGGGAAGAGCGGGTCAGTTTCCTGCTCGATCGCTGCCAGCCATGGAGAGCGAAGCGAAGGCTGGTAGACCCCAGTAGCCGCGAGGCCGCACTGCTTACCCGTCGTGCGCATAGCGCCAGAGGGGAAGCAAAGTAGGCATCCAAACGCGGCGTCCAGTCATTGGGAGGCAAGTACGGAGCAGCAACGAGCTTGCGAAGTTGTTGCGTAGTGCTGGGTGACCAGGACGTCTGGGGCACCAATAGGTTGTCAAAGGCCGAGTCGATTTTGGGGACTGGGATGTCCCAAAATCTATCACGAGGCCGAAGACACGCTTGGAAAAATTCCAGCTCAAGCGCCTGCGCTTTCAGGACGCGGTGCTCGACGAGGCCGGTGATGTGGGTGCAGAAACAGCTGCCGAGCGCTTCGATGCGGACTTCGCCATTATGACGGGCGAGTTCTCCCGTTTCCTGCCGGAATTGATCACCTTGTTCGGTGGTGAGGAAAAAGACGGATTTTCCTGATCCTGTCCGGTGGCTTTTGCTCCCTCTCCGCTCGTGAGGATGTCGTAAAAGCCCTTCCTTGGGCTTTTACGACTCGGAATCGGAACAATGCGATTTTCCGATTCCGCCATTTTCAATGGCCTACAGCCATCAAAAATGGCGATGCGTCCTTGCATCGCGGAGGCTGTCGCCTTTTACGACACTCTTTTCGTAGGGAGAGGGGCATCTACGGATAGGTTAACAAAGAAGCATCAACGCCCGTAGAGATCTTCCAGCCGCTCGATATCGTCTTCTCCGAGATAGGCGCCGGACTGTACCTCGATAATATCGAGAGGGATCTTGCCGGGATTTTCCAGCCGGTGCTGCTGGCCGATGGGAATGAAGGTGGACTGGTTCTCCGACAGCAGAAAGGTCCTGTCGCCGCAGGTGACCTTGGCCGTGCCTTTCACTACCACCCAGTGCTCGGCGCGGTGATGATGCATCTGCAGGGACAACTGTGCGCCTGGCGCCACGGTGATGCGCTTTACCTAGTAGCGTTCTGCCCGGTCGATGCCCTGGTAGCTGCCCCAGGGGCGGTGAACCAGCGCGTGAATATCGATTTCCTTACGCTGTTCTCCGCTGAGCTGGTTGACCAGTTCCTTGACCTTCTGTACCTGGTCCCTGTGGGCAACCAGTACCACGTCGTGGGTATCGACCACCATGATGTCCTCGAGGCCTACCGTGGCCAGCAGGCGGCTGTCCGAGCGCAGGTAGCAGTTGCGCGAATCCTGGGCGAGGACGTCGCCCGTGATCACGTTACCGTCGTCGTCCTTGTCGCCGATCTCCCACAGGGCGGACCAGGAACCCACGTCGTTCCAGCCCACGTTCAGGGGAATCACGACGCCATTGTCTGTGTGTTCCATGACAGCATAGTCGATGGAGTCGGAAGAACAGTCGATGAAGGCCTGCTTTTCCAGGCGGATGAAATCCGCATCGGTTTCGGCCTGTTCATAGGCCTGTTTGCTGGCTTCGAGAATACCGGGAGCGAACTGCGCCAGTGCATCGAGATAGCGGGTAGCCCTGAACACGAACATGCCGCTGTTCCAGAAATAGTCGCCGGAAGTCAGGTATTCCCCGGCGGTATCAC
>NZ_JBHNMF010000369.1:0-3280 GCF_048562965.1 Thiolapillus sp.
TTGTCTTTGCGCGTATCCAGCGCAGCGGTTTCTGATGCCCTAGCGCTGTGGCTGCCCACCTCCGCCAGTTTCGATTCGATCTGATCGCGGCGTTTTGAGAACTGTTTTTCGAGCCGTGGATCGATGTTTTTCAGCCGGAAGCTGTCGCCATCACGCTCGACCGCCAGCCCAAGGTTTTGCATTTCTTTGGCGAGCTCAACGCGGTAGTAGGCGCCGAGTTCCTTTTGTATCTTGTAAAAGAAGCTGTTGTCGATGGTTCCAAAGGTGCCGTCTTCCCGGCGGCACACGTTCATCACGAAGCAATGGCTGTGGAGCTGAGGGTCTTGCTCGCGGCTGGTTTGGTGGTCAAAGACCGCCGCCACCATTGCCGCGTGTTCCCGATCCTGCCCACCATGGCCACGGCGGGTGAACAGATAATCCTGCTCGATGCGTTCTAACGCTTTGTCCACGGCCCGCCGCTGAGCCTCCTCGATACCCGATTTCAGTTCCGCATCGTCCGCCAATGCCCAGGCGACACTGACGGTTTTGGGGGCGGAGAACGTCAAGTCCTGTCCCGCGCGGCGTTCGGAATCCCCGGCATTCTGAACGAGTTTCTTGAAGTTTTGGCCATAACCCAACAACGTGCGCGCAAAATCCTTGCCGTCCACCTCGCCGGCCAGTCCCAGCGCGGCAGCGGCTTTGCCGCGCCAGCGGCCGGGTTGCTCGTGTGAGTTGGAGTAGTAGTCCTCGGGGTCAGTTTGGGCATCCTCAACAAGCTGCGAAGAGAAGTAGCTCATTGCGCCGCCGGCGGATTTTGGAGGGGAAAGGGACAACATTGTTTATCGCTCGGTATCGGCCTCGTTTTCCTGCGCGCGTTTTTTCCGTCTGCGCACCCTGCGTTTGTCATTGTCATCGATGAGCTGGACGGGCGCGGCCGCGTCTTGATCGTTCATAAGCTCAAGCGTTGCGTCGAGAATCTTGAACACTTGTGAGATCGGCTCAAGTTGATCGAGTCCCAACGTGCTTAGCACTGCATTCTCGGCGGCCTCTTCGACTGCTTCCTTCCCCAGTTTTTCGATCGCACTGTCGCCGAATTCGGGGTTTTCGTGTAACCGTTTCGGAACAGGGATTTTGGGATTCTCGTCGGGGTCTTCTTCTTTATCTTCTTTCCCGGGCGGCCATGGCTCCTTGATTTGGAGCTTGGAATCTCTCTTGTCCGGATTTCCATGGCCACCAGCGGCAGCGGACTGGTGAAGTGTCTGCTCGGCAGCTGATGGATAATCCGGTGCGGTCCACCTGGCGGGAACCTGCGCCGGGCGGCGTTCGGCGGTGAGCTCGGGGGACAGGTAGGGCCACACCAGCTGATAGACATATTCGCTGCCAGACAGCCACAACCCAACAACCCCATTTTTTTCCGGGCCGAGTTCACTTGCCAAGTCATCCCGAAAAACCACAAACTCTTCAACTTTCTGGTACTGATCGGTCCGGCTCGGGCTCTCGTTCGCATACAGGGACGCGGAATGCGAAGCGCTGTAGTGGCGAACCGACCGCTTTCCGATGAGCTCTGAAATCCAATCCGCAAACTCCACGCCTTGAGTTCTGCCGATCCAGTAGCTGCCAACCATCGATGACCAGCTCTCGAAAATGTTGTTGTCATATACTGATTTGATTTGCGCCAAATCCTGGAGGCCAAGCACCACTCGGAAGCCTTTTGATCTGC
Organism: Thiolapillus sp.; assembly: GCF_048562965.1. NCBI lineage: Bacteria > Pseudomonadati > Pseudomonadota > Gammaproteobacteria > Chromatiales > Sedimenticolaceae > Thiolapillus > Thiolapillus sp. The sequence continues at coordinate 1,700 of NZ_JBHNMF010000369.1, forward strand.
CCACCTCCAAGAATTGCGAGAAGTTTTCCAATTTGCCAAGCTGCGGGAACTCATCGAGGAAAAGCCAGATTCGCCGCTCATGTGGGCGGCAATCGGTGATTGAAGGGCTGGACATCTCCCGGGCGATGGTGCGGAAAATGGTGCGGGAGACAGCCTGCTGGAGCTCGGCATACTGGCCATTGCCTTGGAGAACGATGGTTTTTTGCCCTTGCCAGCCATCGGCCAACCATGCTCTGAATGAAATGCGCCCTGGTGTTTTACAACGGCCCCACGCATCGGCCAACGAAAAAACCGGAGCGAGATACGAAACGAGGGTTGTCAGAATCGATTGCGCCGTTTTGCTCGCGGCGTCCTCAATCAGTGAAGACGCTTCGGGGTTGTATTGATCAACGCAATTTTTTATTGCTGTTGCACCCCCACTGAGGGGAGCGACAATGTCGGCGAACCCCCACTCGCCGGGTTGCTCGACCTGACACTTGCGGACTAGCGCGGTTAAAACCTGCCTCGCTGCCAAGCCCCACATGGGGTCCTTGCCGAGCTCGATGAGCGCGGTGGAAAATTCCCTCGCGTCACTCAAGTTTTGCACGTCACGGGCGATGTCCCACGCCCAGCCCCGGGAATCCCAGGGTGCAATAAAGATTACATCATCCTCTTGGCTATGGGTTTTTGTGAAGTCGCTCTTGTTGTCGAAGATGAAGGACCTGTCACCGCGTTCGCGCGCCTGTTCAATCAGTGGACGGATGAATGTCGTTTTGCCGGATCCGGGAGAGCCCAAAACCATGATATGCCGGGTTTCCCTGTCCTCGTCAATCGCCAGGACAGGGAGGATTTCGAGGCCCTGGCCGCTGCGCTCGATTGCTTCGGCAGTTTCCTTTTTTGCCTGCCGAATGCCCGCTTTTCCTGTCAGGAGCTGGCGACCTCGGACATGAATTTCCGTGGGCGGCGTAAACTTGCGATAGAGTATGACGAACGTGAGAATGCCGATCACGGTTGTGATGGCGCCCGCGACTATGAGGGCACCTACGGGCAGCGCGTCCACGCGGTTGTGTGAAATCAGGGAGGCCAGCCAATGCCCAAGAAATGGAATAAATTCAACAGCGGTGGCCGTGGCGGGCAGGAATTCGAGATAGTAAAGCCAGCAGGCCACCCACCAGCCGCCGGCCAAGGCGGCGAGGGTGATGACGCCGGTCAATAGCAACACGGCAGGGATATCGGGTTCCGGGCTTTGGCTCGGGATTGTTGGAGCTGTCATTGCTGGCCCTCCGTATTTTTGAGCTTGAGAAAGAAGAAGTCGCCGTCGTTTCCATGGGTTCCCAGCTTTCGCGTTAACGCTTTATCGACGCGAACGCATGGCTTACCGCTGCAAGTGCTGATTTCGATTCCACCGCTCAAGCGGTTCAGTTCGGCAAGAGAAAATTTTGCGTCTTTGATTTGTTGATCTAGTTCAGTGAATTGGCGCGCGCTGCCAGCCATGGAGAGCGAAGCGAAGGCTGGTAGACCCCAGTAGCCGCGAGGCCGCACTGTTTTCCCAGCGTGCCTTGCGCCAGAGGGAAAACAAAGTAGGCCTCCGAACGCGGCGTC